>DATDAG010000119.1:0-5773 GCA_036525495.1 Anaerolineales bacterium | reverse complement strand
TCCATGTCAACGACAGCTTGCAGCGGTTCGTAGTCAACCAGAATATCCGCTAATGCATCTTCGGCGATATAGCGATTCTCCGCCAACACCATCACGATCGGCTCACCCGCAAACTTGATCTTGTCCTTCGCCAGCGGAACCTGAGTCTTCTTGTTGAAGGTGATATCCTTGACAGGCGGCGGCGCAACCAATAATGGACCTTCCTGCCAATAATCGCCCAGATCTTTCGCAGTGTAAACGGCAACCACGCCTTCGCGCTGTAAGGCTTGTGAAACGTCAATGCTGTTTATCTTCGCGTGTGCATACGGACTCCGCAGGAACGCTGCATGGAGCATGTTGGGCAAGTCCACATCGTCCACAAATAGAGCCTGTCCCGTAAGCAGACGCGGGTCTTCGTTGCGTTTTATCCGTTCGCCGAAATATCGAGTTGACATAGAGTCTCCAGTCAGTCTCTAATCTCCAGTCTCAGGTCTCGAAAGAAAAGAGACTAGAGACTGAAGATTCGTGATTCTTACGCCCAAGCCACCGCTCTACAGAACGCTGCTTCGCCGCCTTTGAACTTCCACGGGAAAACGCCCAGCGTAATGCGTTTATTGTGCAATTCCTTCAAACCAATGTCACCGCCGAGATTCTCAACATGAATACAATCGTGCGGGAACAGGGCATTGTGCGTTAATTGGTATGCCTCATCGGGGAACAGCTCATCCATCTTGTCCGCGCCGTAAATGGCTTCTGTCTTCGCACGGACTTTCTGCCAATGTTCCAATCCGCCCTTGCCAAGGAAGCGACCGATCGGCAGGTTCATCGGGTGGTCGGTGGAGATCATGTCCACGCCCCAAATGTGAATTTTCTTTTTCAGCAACCAGTCACAAATGCTGTAATGTGGACCAGGGTGCCGCTGAATATATCTTTCTTCATCACCTTCTGGGCTAAAGAACGAATACTTATGCCAGCCTGTGTGAATGAAGAGAATATCTCCATCCTTCACTTCAACACGCTTCTCGATATCATCGGGCGTGAAGAGGCGCAGATCATCGAGCATATCGCTCAAGTCAACGATCACGCCAGGTCCATAACACCATTCGATGGGAATCTGGTCAATGGTCTTGCCATGGGTCACAAAATGCTTGGGCGCATCCAGATGCGTACCCATATGATTTGAAGTCTGAATGTACTGCGCGTTAACACCCTGCTCCGATTTGCGTTTGATGTATTTCACTTCAAACGGCGGGTAGAAGGGCCAGAACGATGCATCGGCGTTCAAGTCTTGCGAGAGATCGTAGATTTTGGTCATTGTATTTCTCCTTATAGATTATATTTTTCAGCGTATGCCAACAACGCCTGCTCGAATATGGCAAGCGGCGGTCTCACCAATCCCGCCCCCACCTGACCGACACCAGCATCTTTGTGCGCTATGCCAGTATTGATGCGCGGCGTGATCCCCAGCTCAACCACCTTGCGGATATCAATGCCAGTCGGCGTGCCGCGGAAATCGAGCGCGGGCATTGTGAAGTATTTGCTTTCGGCAAATGTGATCTCATACATTTCGAGCGTTGCGTTCATTGCATCTTTCGGTGTACCACCCACAAATGTAACGATGGCAGGCGCGGTTGCCATGGCAAAACCGCCGATACCTGCTGTCTCGGTGATTGCGCTGTCGCCGATGTCAGGGTTGGCGTCCGTTTGTGAAAAGCCCGAGAAGAACAAACCAACTGGAATTTCAGCAGGAGCCGTGAACCATTGTGTCTCGCCGAGTCCGCTGACGCGGATACCAAAGTCCGTGCCGTTGCGCGCCATCGTTGTCACGATCGTCGAACCATTCACACCATGTGCGGCATCCGTCATTGCCTTGCACGCCGCCATGACAGGGTTCAACACGCTCAACGCATTATCACCGATGAAGCCCAACACATCCGACATCGCCGCACTGTCCTTCATTGTTTTTGCGATCAATGGAGAGAGCAGTTTCAAATAGATCAACGAGCCCGCTTTGTTGCGGTTATGACCTTCATCGCCCATGTGCAGCGCCTCAGCGATCAGCGCGCGCATATCTATGCCATCTGAAGCGGCCAAGGCATCTTCCAGTGCGACTCCCAACACATCATTCATCCAGTGTAATTTCTTCAACACTTCTGCACTGTAAGCGCCGTAGCGCAAAACTTTTCCGTAACCTTCGTTTAGACCTGAAAATGCCTTGTTCCCGTGCTCAACATTTTCTACAACATAAACCTTCATCGAAGCGGATATGACTCCCGCCATCGGACCTGCCGCACCGTGATGATGACATGGCTCGAACTCGACATCGCCACTTTCCGCCATTGAAACTGCTTCGGCTTCCGATTTAGCGATCCCTTCGAAAAGCATCGCCCCGATGAATGCGCCTTTGAGCGGGCCCGACATCCGCTCCCATTCAATGGGTGGACCTGCATGCAGGAAAAGATTGTCTTTCATACCGGGAATCACATCCCGTGCAGTAGCCACACTCTTTAATATGGGTCTGGTAGACATCATCCGTTCAACTGCGGTTTCGTTTGCTTTTTCAATATCCATAATCGTCTCCGTAATACATCACTCTGATGGTTCCTTCGCCGCGACCGAAGAGTCATGATCACGGTGGTACAGATGCTTCGCTTCGCTCAGCATGACAACTTCTCCTTAGTTCTTCATTTTCGCCAGCAATGCCGCCATTTTCTCGTTCCCTGCCGCCGCCGGACGCCACTCCACGTGGATAACTTTCGCTCCTTGCGACGTTAGGCTTTCATAAAACGATTCCAAACCAACGTTGATGGCTGCGAGTGGCTGCTTCAATTGTTCAAGATCAACATGATGGCCATCGGTTTTTTCGTCTTTTTTGCTAAATCTCAGGCTGATATATTCCACTGTTTTTGTCACTGTGCGGAAGACGGTCACACCTGCATCTTTCAATTGTTCAATTTGAGATTGAACATCCTGTGGGTCATCGTCTGTACCGATAACCATCGCAACGAACTCGATCTCTGTCCGCGCAGATTTAATTTCCCGAATGACAGGAACCAGCTCCCCCGCAGGGTCAGGATGCGAACCTTCACCAAGAACCAGGTCGAAGAGAATCATCCCAACTTCAAGGTCTTCCGCCTCCTGTTTCATACGGCGGATTCGCAAATTATTATCAATCATCGGATGCAACCGCCCAACCATAAAAAACTCGTCACCGAGATCAATTATTGTGTGAGCTTCACTTTTGAGCGGGTCTTTTAGAGTTTGACTATCCGCAATCGGAGCATTCGAATAAATTGGAGAAAGACTTGCCTGTAGACCAACCAATGTTTCATAAGCAAGGGTGCCGCCTGAAAATAAACCGCGAACGTAGAGACTCGAGACTTGAGACTTGGAGTCTTCCGCCTCTAATTCTTTCACGGCAATTTCAGCTGTCTCTTGCAAACTGATCGCAAAATGCAGATTACCGATCCTTCGCGCTGGGGGTGGATAACCAATGAAATATATAACAACTGGTTTGCCTGTAGACTGTGCAGCAGAGATCAACTTTGTTGCCACATCAGGCGAAGGCGGTTTGGAAATCAATATGATCACCTTCGAGTCAGGGTCTCGGGTAAGAAGATCAAGGGATTGAAATGCCGTAATTGCACCAACTTCTGATTTAAGATCACGTCCGCCTGTGCCAATGGCATGGGATATGCCGCCGCCCAATTCATGGATGTGTGCTGTCACAGCCTGCATCCCTGTACCTGATGCGCCGACAACACCAATTGAACCTCGGCGGACACGGTTGGCAAACCCCAACCCAATACCGTTGATGATGGCAGTGCCGCAGTCGGGGCCCATGACAAGCAGACCCTTCTCACGTGCAGTTTTCTTCAAAGCGATCTCATCTTCAAGAGAAACGTTATCGCTGTAAAGAAAAACATGTTTACCCAAATCCAGCGCCTCACGCGCCACACCAGCCGCATAACGCCCAGGGACCGAAATCAGCACCCAATTTGCATCGGGCAGTTGCTTGACTGCCCCACTCATACTGCGCGGACGGAAATCTTCCGAAACTGCAGTTGATTTTCTGCGCGTGAGCAACTCATCCACTTTAGCAATGGCATCAAAGGCAGATTTTTCTGTATCTGCTTTAACAACGATCAACATATCGTCAGGGTTGGCTTTTGCTTCATCAGGCAAAAGGTTATTCGCCAGGAGCAATTCACGGTTTGCCTGTGTAGCCATGACAACACCCGCATCAATAACACCAGGTAAGCTAACCAATCCGCGTTGGAGCTGCATCAACACCACTGAGTCGTAATATGCGCCAGCGCAGACATTCCACTTTATAACGCTCATATTTTTCTCACGACCTTCTCAATGTCTTTCGCCCAAGCCAATAATGATTCATCTTCGTTCCATTTGCCGACAACCTGGAGTCCCATTGGCAGTCCATCTTCATCCTTCATTGTGGGAATGTTCATTACAGGAAAACCAACTTGTGTCCAAGGGAGGTTCATAACAGGGTCGCCCGTGGCATCCAGTCCTTTTGGCGCGGGACCAATCGTTGGAGGGCATATCCATAGGTCAACTTCATTCTCTTTCATAATTTGCGCCATGTCGATACGGAAATTTTCACGAGCCTTCAATGCGACTTGTAATTGGATATCTGTGATGGATTGTCCACGTTGAATGAGTTCGGTGAATTTTGGTGAATAAAGATCTGCGTGATTATTGAACCAATCTTTATGTACATGCGCCGCATCATAAGACATAATGACATCATGCCTTGCACGCACTTCGGGATAATCGTCCATAATCGGGACGCGGCATAGTTCGTATCCTGCACCAGACAACGAATCACAAATTGCGTTGAAACAAGTTAGGGCATAGTCTGAGGCGCAGTTCAAATAGTCGCCTTCAGGAATACCAAGAATCGGTTTTTCATCCAAAGCATTGGCTTCTTTCCAATCCTGATACAAGTAAGGAACCACCTGTTTTGCGGTGGAAATATCGGGTGTGAAAATTCCAACGTGATCGAGAGTCGGCGAAAGCGGGATGACGCCGCTCCGAGAAATCCGATCATAAGTGGGCTTGAGCGTAACCACGCCGCAAAACGCGGCGGGTCGAACAAGCGAGCCGATGGTCTGCGTGCCGAGCGCGAGAGAACACAGCCCCGCACCCACTGCCGCCGCCGAGCCACTGCTCGAGCCGCCGGGCGTGTGATCGGAGTTGTGCGGGTTCCGCGTGGGGCCTGGGGTGAAGTAAGCAAATTCGGTCGTGACAGTTTTTCCCAAGACAAGCGCACCCGCATTTCTAAGTAGCGCAACGCTCGCGGCTTCATTGCCCTGTAAATCTTCCGCAGGCAATTTGCTTCCTGCCTGCGTTGTGAATCCATCCACGTGAAAAATATCTTTCACGCCAAACAATAAGCCAAAAAGAGGCGGGCGTTTTTGGGGATCAGGATAACGCGCAACAAGTTCTTCAGCTTCGTTTTGTAAACGTGCGAAGCGATTCGGTTCGGGGATGAATGCAAGGAGAGAAGGTTCACGAGAATCAAAAAGAGACTGGAGCCTCGAGATTAAGTCTCTGGATGAGAGCTCATTGTTGCGAAAGCCGCGTGCGAGCTCGAATGAATTGTTAGTCTCTAGTCTCAATTCTCTACTTCTCCACTGTTCGCATTTTTTCACTTGCCAACATGACCGCATCCACGATATGTTGGTAGCCTGTGCAACGACACAGATTGCCTGATAGCGCATGTCTTATTTCATCTTCGGTCGGATTTGGGTTTTCTTTCAGGAAGGGAATC
>DATDAG010000118.1:0-2383 GCA_036525495.1 Anaerolineales bacterium | reverse complement strand
ACGCACCAAAACAGGCAAAAATGGGATACCCAGTCTTATTGCTAGTCGTTTCGTAAAATCACTCACCAGGATCAGGTGGCGTCGCGATGGAATCGCTGTTAACCAGGTTGGTAACGGGTCGAGCTTCCAGTTATGCAGGATCAACTGAAGACTTGCCTCTACCAACTCATCAGCAAAATGAGCATCGCCGTATTTGCCATTTCGTACCAGTTTTCCCCAGCCGGCATCTCCATAGTAGCACAATGATATTCCAGGACAGTTTTGTAGTTCGCGTGGGATGACTCGTTTCTGTTCTGGGAATAATCCAAATGGCCAGCGCTTGCGTGGCTGTATAGGGATAGATATCCCTTTCAGAAAATTCTCCGCCTGGACCACCAGCTCGTGGGAGACGGTACTGGACAACCCTTTGCCGCGGCAATTCACGCAGCGACCGCATGGTTTGGGTTGAGGATCGTCCAGTGCTCTCAGCAGATATTCCATCAAACAGCCTTTGTAATCCAGGTAAGCCTGCATCTGGCTTTTTTCGGCGCGCCGCAGGGCAAGGACACGCTCGATCCGTTCACTATCTGGCTTCCAGGGATTAGGTGTCCGGAAGTAAAGCACTTTCCCGTCATAGGCTGTGCCAATCGCGCCATCAACCTTAAGCAACTTCAGAGCTTTTTCAAGAACACCCCGCGCAATATTCACTCTCGATAACAGCTCATCAAACGATAGAGTCTCATGTCTCCCCAAAGTATCCAAAATTTCACGCATAGACTGCACGTTGGGAAAGGCTGTTTCGATGAAGTAATCCTGAATCTCGTCGTCTTCCGCCCCGCTCAAAAGGATGCCATAGGCACGATCCACGGCCCGACCGGCGCGTCCGACTTGTTGGTAATAGGCAATGACCGACCCAGGCCTTTGGAAATGGATGACAAAGCTGATATCGGGCTTATCGAAGCCCATGCCGAGAGCAACCGTCGCCACCAAGACCTGGATTTCATTGTTGATAAATGCCTGCTCTAATGCTGGTCGATCGATTTCTGTGTCGTTTCCGGCGTGATAGGCTTCGGCATTAAAGCCATTTTTCTTGAGCCATTCCGTTACCCGTTCGGTGTCCGGTACAGTCAGGCAGTAGACAATCCCGCTGCCATGAAACTTCTGCAAATTCTCAACCAACCAAGCCATGCGTTCACTTTGATTCGCCAGGCGAATGCACTGCAAGCGCAGCGTCTCACGGTCTAATGCGCCACGCAGAATGACCAAACCCTCGCCGAGCTGGTGCTGAATATCGTCTATAACTCGGTCGTTCGCTGTGGCTGTAGTGCCCAACACAGGAACACCCTTGGGGAGCATCTGAAGAATGCGAACGATCCTGCGGTAATCTAGCCGGAAATCGTGCCCCCAGTCGGAAATACAATGCGCTTCGTCAACAACAAACAAACCAACTCGTCCTGCCATCTCTGGAAGGACTGATTTCTGAAATCGCTCATTATTCAACCGTTCGGGAGAGATCAGCAAGATATCGCATCTATTCTCCGATAATGCAGTCTCGGCGGCTTCCCATTCCTTGCGGTTGGCACTGTTGATCGTGAAGGCTTGAATACCGATTTTATTTGCCATATCGATCTGGTTACGCATCAGCGATAGCAAGGGGCTGATGAGCAAAGTTGGACCAGAACCCTGGTCACGAAGCAATTTGGTTGCCAGGAAGTAAACCAGGCTTTTGCCCCATCCAGTCCGCTGCACGACCAGGGCACGCTGTTTCTTGGAGACAATCGCGTCAATAGCTTCCCATTGCCCGGGTCGAAAGTTGGCTTGGTCGCCTATCATTGCTCTGAGCAAGCTTTCGGCTTTCGCAAACATTGAATTCATCGTAACATAAACCTCAGAGTCCTTTCTTCTCAAGTTTCAAGCGCCTGTAGAATCTCATCCGCCCGATACAGGCGATTGCGCCCCTGCCCGGTCACCTCTCGCAGAATACCGATTTCCTCCAGCCTCTCAATATACCGCTGAGCCGTTCGGTAGGGCACATTCAAGGCAGCCTCAAGCTGGCGGATATTTATAATCGGGCGCTCAAAGAGCACATCCAGGGTTTGCAGCAAACGCGCCGCTGCCCGCTCAGTGCGCAGGCGCTCCCGGTAAGACGTACGCAATTGCCCAATGCGTTCGATTCGCGTAATGGCATCCAGAGACTGGCTGCTCACCCCTTTGAAGAAAAAGAGCAGCCACTTCTCCCACTCGCCACGCTTGCCTACTGCCAGCAAGCGGTCGTAATAATCCAGCCGGTGGGCTTCGAAAAATGCACTCAAGTAAAGCAATGGCTTAGAGATCAACATCCACTCGATCAACAACAAGATCACCAACAAGCGCCCCACCCGCCCGTTCCCATCCAGGAAGGGGT
>DATDAG010000117.1:0-3370 GCA_036525495.1 Anaerolineales bacterium | reverse complement strand
GATTTGATACAGCGCCAGCATCCCCAAGTCATAAAGAGATGAATACGGATCACGTGCAGCTCGTTCCGCGCGCTGGATCAATGCGTTCGCTTCCTTGACCTGTCCGCGCGTCTGCATCACCAATGCGGACAAGCCATAGGCAGGCACGAGCAGGCGCGGACTCTTCCACAATTCGCCGATGCGAAAACACTCCTGCAAGGCGCTCACCGCGCCGTCTAAATCGTTCCACTCGTAGAGCAAACTGGCCCTGCCCTGTTGCACGAAACATAGAGCAAGGGAGGATTGCCCGCTCCACTTCTCCGCAAGCTCAATGGCCTGTTCGTACATTCTAGCGGCGTTGCGCAGATTGCCTTCAAGGCATTCATAATCTGTCAGATAGGCCAAAGCGATCAATGGAAGCGGGGCGTTTCCTACCACGCTGACTAAAGGAAACGATTTACTTAGTTCATACGCCTCGCGGAAAGCATTTTTTGCAGCAACAAGATCGCCGCTCATTTCTTCGTAAGCTACGCCCAGGGTGACCAGGATCCTGCAGCGAGGCGATGTTTCTTCAGGCGGTACGCGCGCCAAGGCTTGCTGGGCTAATGCGTAAAAGGCGGGCACATCGAAACGGCGCGCCACGAGCATCATGCGGATCACATACATTTCGCCAAGCAGAGATGGGGCGTCTTGGACAAGCGGCTCCAGTTGATCCAACTGTCCTTCCGCACGGTCTGCTTGATTGGAACGAAAGAGCATCCACGCAAATGACAAACCCAGCCGCGGCCGGTCATGCATAACCTGGGACGGGAACGCTTCGAACCAACCGAGCTGGGTTTTTGTTTCACCTGATAACCGCAACTCATCAAGTCGTTCCATGATCTCGGCAGCGCGAGTCCAATCCTTTGCGGCGATTGCGTGTGTGATTGCCTCGTAAAAAAATTTGTTTTCGGCATGCCAATCGCTGGCGCGACGGTGGACGTCTGCAATTTGATCCGGGTAGGCACGAGTGAGACGGTTCTGTAGTAACTCTGCAAAGAGATGATGATAGCGATACCAGTGGCGTTCGTTGTCCAGTGAAACGATGAACAGGTTTGCGCGTTCGAGGTGTTCCAGCATTTCCTGCCCGTTGATGGATGGATCAAGCAGAATCGCGTCGCACAGTTTCCCGCTCATCCGATCGAGTATGGATGTTTGCAGGAGGAACTTTTGAATGGCTTCCGATTGTCTGTGCAAGACTTCTTCGAGCAGGTAATCCAGCACGAAGTGGTGGCTGCCGGTGAACGATTGAATGAAACCGGCTGTGTCTTCGAGTCCCTGCATGGAAAGCGCGGCCAGTTGCAGTCCGGCGATCCAGCCTTCGGTGCGGGTTTCCAGTGCAGCTATGTCTTCGGGCGAGAGGCGAAATCCCATCGCCTGATTAAGAAATTCAGCTGCTTCGGAGGTCGTGAACCGCAGGTCTTTGACGCGAAATTCGATCAAGTGATCGCGGGCGCGCAACCGTGCCAAGGGCAGGTCAGGGTCTTCACGCGTGGTAATGACCAAGTGCATTCGCGGCGGTAATCGCTCGATGAGAAAGGCGAGGGCGGCGTCAATCGGCTTCGAATCGATCGCGTGGTAATCATCCAGAACTAGAATGAAATCGTTCGGAAGCGCGACTATTTCATTCAGCAAGGAGGTCAGGATGGATTCAACGGCTAGTAGTTGGGGAGATTGGAGTGTGCGCATTCCGTCTTCGCCAATGTTCGGGAACAGGGTCTGCAAGGCGGCAATGAAATGCGACCAAAACCCTGCAGGGTCGTTATCACCTTCGTCCAGCGACAGCCAGGCAACGCCATCTTTGTGAGCGGCGATCCATTCGCTCAAGAGTGTGGTCTTGCCAAAGCCTGCGGGAGCGGAGACAAGAATCAACTTGCGGCGCAAGCCTCCATTCAACCGCTCGACCAAGTGTGGGCGGTGAACAACATTCTCTCGGAGCAGGGGAATGTAAAGTTTGGTGGCTAAAATTGGCGCGGGCATAATCCGATTATAAGAATATTCTCTTCATGGATTCCATGGACATTCGAGTATTTGGAACTGGCTGCGTTTAGAATCGCGGTGTGGCAGGATGTCTAAAGCCTCCATTTTTACTTTACCTGATATTCCAAGAGATCAATTTTGACTCCGCGATAAACTTCCGAATCGCTTTCGCCAATTTTTTCGGCGCCCATCTTTAAATAGAAGGGGGTGATATTCTTTCCACAAACGATCTTGATTTTTTGGATATTTCCTTTTGTGCAAATCTCGTCAACATAAGCCCATAATATTTTTCCATATCCTTTACCAAGCTGGCTGTGTTCTATGTAAAAATATTCGAGTTCGTGAGTGTTGCTTTTGTTTTTTATCATGAAAAAGCCTAACATAAAATCATCCTCATAAAGAACATAGCCGTTGTTCGCTAAAAGTTCGGATTGTTTGACAGTATATTTTTCTATAAAGGCATCCATCCGGCGTTCTTCGTCCACGCTAGCCGTTTCCGATTCGAGGATGAGCGTGTTTATTTTGTCGAGTTCGCTTTCGCCTGCTTTCTTAAAGTTTAGAGTCATGATTAAACCTTAAACGATGAACGGACCTGACGGGCGGATGTAAAGTTTGGCAACCAGAATCTGAGTGGTTATAACCTGATAATATAGAACACTCTTTATGCCGCACAGTTTCTACTCGAGGAGACGGTGTCCGATGAGAAAAAGGCTGATGCAAAGCAACAACTGCCCTGGCTTTCAAGGCAATTGTTGCACATCGAAGATATCCGAAACAGTGGTTTGTTTGACGTTTTCTTGGTCTGGTTAGATTACCCTTCAGGCGTTGACCACTTCCACGCGTTCCATATGATGAGCAACAGGCAGATGGTCTCCACCGTCGCGATGAATATATAGTGGGGATATGGCGATCCAAGAGCCCATATGTACGTAATGGCGACTATGCCCATAACGATATTGACCCATCGATTCACCCCGTACCTTAACACACGAGACAGAAGGATCATAACAATTGAGAGTTCGTTCGTGATGGCGCCAAACAACATCAATTGAGGGATTGGCGTCACCATGCTGACCGACGTGGCTTTCAGCAGTTCATCCGAGCCGGGGATATTCAGCGAAAGAATGTCCGCCGTCAGGATGTTGAGATAGACAAGAAGCCACAGGGTTGAGAGCAGGGCTTTCGTGTCCAGCTTTTTGGTGGGATTTGCATTCATTTTTTCTCCTTTTTTTCATTTGAACCTTGTCGGTTATATTTGAATCAACACACGCAAATATACCGACAGGCGGGTGCTGTCGTTTAGAACCAAAAGTATTGTTTTGAGTATTGTTCGGGGAATTAGAGCAAGCCCAGCTCGCGGGCGCGCGCCACG
>DATDAG010000116.1:0-3238 GCA_036525495.1 Anaerolineales bacterium | reverse complement strand
CTGGTGAAGGAGAAAGTTAATATCCCAGCCCTCCGCGTATTGGCGAATGGGGCTTGTGCCAAGGAATATGGCGGCTTCAATGGGAATGCCGGCCTCTTGGGAGACATCCGCGATGGGACCAATATCCGAGACGACTGTGCGCGCCGCGCTTTGGGGCTGGATTTTCATTTTCTGGTTGACGATCTCCCGCGCCAGCACCGTGACGTGATATTTGAATTTTTCCCCGGCGCCGCACAACCCCAGGTCAGCCGCATCAATGCCTAGATCGGACATCAAATATAGCAGGTACACCTTATCCTGGATCTCTGGCTGGATCACGGAAGGGGATTGCAATCCGTCGCGCAGGGTTTCATCCGTGACCATGATACGCCGTTTGGGTTTTTCGGGCGCATCCACGAGATTCCAATCGTAGATCAATTCATGGGTATCATTTGGATTTGCAGACATGGTTCACTCCTTTGGTGATTAACTCATCATTTCCCTGCCAGCCTGAAACGCTTTCAGGTTTCCTTCCAAATAGCGGGCAGGGATGCGAAATCTCAGGGTCTTGTCCCAGGTTTCCTGTGGAATGGGTAGAAGGGTTGACAATGCTCCAAGCAGAACGACGTTTGCCATGCGTCCATCGCCCAGTTCGCGCGCAGTTTTGGATGCAGGCAATGCGGTCACATGCAGTTCTTTTGATTTCAAAAAATCAATGGCTTCATGCGGGTAAATATTTTCGGCATTGACCACCGAACCCGGAATCAATTCGTAATCATTAACCAGGATCGTTCCCTCTTTGGCATTCACGTAATGGGCAAATCGCAATGCTTCCAGCTTCTCCAATCCGATCACTGCATTTGCCTCTCCGGGCGTGACAATGGGTGAATGGACCTTTTTACCGAAACGCACATGGGTCTCCACGCTCCCGCCGCGCTGCGAAACACCATGCACTTCGGTCTGTTTGGTATCGTATCCCGCGTTGACCGCGGCAAGGGACGTAAGCTCTGCGATCAACAATGAGCCCTGGCCGCCAACTCCTGCGAACATCAAACTGATCGTATTCGTCATGCCGCCACCTCCGCAAGTTTGATCGCATCCGTCGGGCAGATCTGAGCGCAAACAGTGCAGGATGTACATTCCTTCGCAGCGATCACAGGGTAATTATTTTCGGTGCGCGTGATTGCAGGACACCAGACCTTGAAACACGCATCACATTGCGTGCATAATTCCTCCTCCACGATAAAGGGGATGACGTTCCGCCTCTTCATCTCTGGTAATTGTTGACATGGTCCCCGGGCAATCACCACCGCCGGACCCTTATACGCGATGGCGCCTCTGAGCACATTCACGATTTCCTTGCGCTGCCACGTATCCACCACCTCGATAGATCCCACGCCAGTTGCGCGGCAAAGAGCCTCAAGGTCCAGTTTGGGCGCTTCCTCTCCAAGGACATCTTTTCCCGAAGAGGGATTCGGCTGGCTTCCCGTCATGCCTGTTGCGGAATTATCCAAGATCACAAGCGTGAGATTACTCTTGTTGTAAACAGCATCGATCAAGGGAGGTATGCCCGCGTGGATGAAAGTCGAATCACCAATGATCGCCACAGTATCTTTGTGACCCGCCTGTTCCAATCCGACCGATACGCCGATACTGGAACCCATGCTAAATGTAGTGTGCTCGGCTTCATAGGGAGGCAATGCCCCCATCGTGTAACAACCGATGTCGCCCGATACTATGACCTTCAATTGTCTCAACGCCGCAAATACTGTGCGATGCCCGCAACCGACACAGAGCATGGGCGGGCGCGGGATGAGACGGACACCTTCGGTAAATGGTTTCGGAACATCGCCAAGCCCAAGTGAGTTTCGTAATCGACCTGGTGAATATTCACCGATCACGCCAAAGATTTCCTTGCCTTTTACGTTGGTGATGCCCAGATTGCGCATATACTCTTCGATGAACGGTTCGCCCTCTTCAACAACATAGACGGTTTCGTATTTGGCACAAAACTCTTTCAGTAATTTCGCGGGCAATGGGAAGGTCATTCCCATTCGCAGAACTCCTGCCTCGGGCATGACCTCTTTGACGTATTGATATGCGATTCCTGATGTCACAACGCCGATGGATGATCGAGAGTCTTCAACGCGATTCAAGGGACAGGTTTCCGCATATTCAGTGAGCGCATTCAGTGTTTTCTCCACCTCGGGTCGGCGCATCAGGCGATAGATTGGGACAGAGAAGCGTTTCGCGTCCGCCACGAATTCCCTGCGTTCCACTTCCTTCCGTACGCCAAATTCGACCAATCCCTTGTGATGAGCGAGACGTGTGGTGGTACGCAACATGACGGGCGTCTTGAACTGTTCCGATAATTCCAATCCCGCGATCATAAAGTCGCGGCATTCCTGTGCGTCGCTTGGTTCGAGCACAGGGACCTTGCCTGCGCGGGCAAGATAGCGGTTATCCTGTTCGTTCTGTGAAGAATGCATACCTGGGTCATCTGCAGAGATAACCACAAAGCCGCCATTCGTGCCCGAGTAGGGGAAAACCATGAACGCATCCGCGGCGACATTCAAGCCGACATGCTTCATCGTGACGAGAACGCGCAACCCGCCAATTGCCGCGCCCATGCCCTCCTCGAATGCAACCTTTTCATTCGCCGACCAGCGAGGGTTGGTTTCGGGGAAACGTATTGCCAGCGTTTCGACGATCTCCGTGCTGGGCGTGCCGGGATAACCTGCAACGAATTTCACCCCTGCCTCCCATGCCCCGCGGGCGATGGCTTCGTTGCCTAATAAGAATTCACGCATGGCGTCTCCGTGTGGTGGAGACCTGACAGGTTTCACAAACATGTCAGGTCTAATTACAATTTCAAAATCTTTGCCGCGTTGTCATACAGTATTGCCTGCTTTGCTTTTTCGGAAATTGGCAAACCTCTGATCGCATCGGGATTGCGCCGCAGGTCCGGGTTGCCGGGCCAGTCGGAACCATAGACAACCTTGTCGGATAGTTCTTCGAGCCGCGGGAAATATTCCAATAATTTTTTTGCAGGCAGCCCCGAAACCTCCATGTAAACATTTTCATGCTGCCGCGCCATCCAGGCGGCATGGTCGTACCAGAAGGGACGTCCGCAATGTGCCATCAGAATGGTCAGGTGGGGGAAATCCACTGCTACATCATCGAGTAGTAAAGGATCGCCATACTTTATGCGCGAGCCTTTGAATACGGACGAACCTGTATGGACTAGCATGGGCAGACC
>DATDAG010000115.1:0-2628 GCA_036525495.1 Anaerolineales bacterium | reverse complement strand
CACTGGTCACGGAGAGGGGAAAACACCGTGGATACCCGTCGGCATAGGGGTCGAAACCGGCACAGCCTATATCGGCGCTGTTCAAATGGAAGGCGGGCGTGCAGACATTACGCTCCTTGGAGATGTGGTCAACACAACGGCGCGTCTGTGCTCACAAGCCGCAGCAGGAGAAATCCTCATCGGCGAGCAAGCCTTGCAAATGGCCGGGCTCCCCAAAGCAGAACACCAGCAAAGGAAACTGGTACTCAAGGGGAAAACAGAAACTGTGGATGCGTGGATCATCAAACCCTAGGCGCTTCAATCTAGGAGAACAGCCTGATCATGCCTCGATGGACATCTCTCCCCGCCCGACTCGAAAAAGGCTACCGAGTCGCTTCGGGACCGTCTGAGGCTTATCCAGAATACGGAAGTATCGAAAAACAAAAGCCTTATTTCAAGGAACTGGGACTCGATCTTGACCACGTTTTCAACGGCACATTGAACCTATCCATTGCGCCGTATGCATTCGAGATGGTCAAGCCGGAGCATACCTTTCGTACCGTCAAATGGACGGAATTGACAAACGCCGAGGACTTCTCCTTTTCGTGCTGCAAGATCAAATTCAAAGGGCAGGAATACGATGGCTGGGTCTACTACCCTCACCCTGATACAAAGAAGGACCACTTCCAATCGGCTTCGACGGTCGAAATCCTTGCGCCATTCATCGAGGGGATCAGGTATGGAGATGCTCTTGAGATCGTGCTTAATAATATAGAGATCAAGGTTACTCGGAAAACTACCTAGTGACTACACGCCCTCGAAAATAGCAGTTAACCACAAACACCCCCTGACAAATCAAATATTGTATATCCCTTCATGCAAGGTGCGGTTCGTTTTCCTCTTCTGTGACGCGGTAGACCACATCATGCTCGCGCACAGGCCCGATGACCTTGATTGCCACATCGTCACCTGGCTTGACCCAAACAACAGGATGATGCTCGATCTCGATGGAATTGACGCGTTGGGTGAAGTTCGTTGTGTGACCGAGGATGTGGATCTTGTCGCCAAGTTTGAGATTCTCATTCAACCGCAAAACCGCCACACAAATGTGACCGTAGAAATGGGTTACTCTTCCGATCTCTAATTCCATAGGGTTATTCCTTTCTTGGTCCCTTTACGATCAGGACCGAACTCTTCGAATAGTGGACGAGTTTGCGCGAGACGCTCCCCATCCACCAGCCTTTGAACTCGCTCAAGCCGCGCGAACCCGCCACGATCAGGTCGAGTTGATGCATATTGACATAATCGATGATCTCGGTTGCCGCGTCGCCACGCGTCAGCACGGAGGTGGATTTTAATCCCTTTTGCTGGAGCAGGTTCGAGGTCCGTTTGAGAAGCGATTGACCGATCCTCGCCTCCCGTTCCTCGATGGCTTTCTCTTCCTCCTCTGAAGTATGTTGGGCATAGATGGTCTGCCATCCGCCATAGTATGGCTCCATCATGACCGGACGTTTGATGGGCGGCAAAACGTGCATGAGGCGCAGGTCCAGTTTTTCGGGGAGCGGGAATTTGGCAAGATAGCGCGCCGCCCGCTGGCTGTGTTTCGAGCCGTCGGTCACCAGCAGGATGTGCCGCAGCCTACGATACGGCGCACGGACGATGAGCACCGGACAGCACACGTATTCGACCACCTGCTGCGCCACGCCGCCAAGGAAGATGCCAGCCGTTGCCCGCAGACCTTTTGCGCCTAGAATGATCAAATCGGTTTTTTTCTCCTGCGCCCGTTCGATGATCATCTCCGCGGCAGGGCCCAGTTTCAATTCTGTCTCCACCTGCAATTGTCGTGAAGAGAGTTGTTCCTTTGTGCGCTCGAGCATGTGCTCGTATTCCGTGACATGCGGCACCTGCCCGGAACTGAACGCATGGATGACCGATATGCGGCTGTCGCGTGTAAGAGGGATGTCTTTCAGGAACTCAACAGCCGCCTGGGCGTGCTGAGAGCCATCGTCTGCAAAAAGAATGTTCAGTCGTTTCTTTGGAGTCATTCCAACCTCCTTTCGTGAGACGAACATCTCTTTCTTATACTGTAGCACAAATCGCTTTCGATTTCTAGTATTTTCCGCGGAAAAAATGTATACTGAATCCACCAACCCAAAAGGAGGCTCGCATGGACTCTCTGTATCAATTTGGCATCCAGCTTATTCAATCCATCCAAACGCTCAGCCCCGCGCTCGACGGGCTGATGAATATTGGTTCTTCTATCGGCCTGCCCGAATTTTTTCTGGTGCTGATCCCGTTCATCTACTGGAACATCGACCGCCGCGTCGGCATCCGTGCCATGTTTGTGTTGCTCTATTTCGATTTCATCAATGCCTCGCTGAAGGTCTTGTTCCATGAACCGCGTCCTTTTTGGCTCGGCGGCGTCAAGCAATTGAGCACAGAGGGATCATACGGTCTGCCATCCGGTCATTCTGGGCGCACACTCGCAGTTGCCGGGTATCTCGCCACTCAGGTCAGGAAAAATTGGTTCTGGGCAATCGCGATCATTTACATTCTCTTTGTAGGCATCTCGCGCATGTACCTTGGCATGCATTTCCCGCAGGATGTGCTCGGCGGCTGGTTGCTTGGCATCCTGGTCATCTGGGCGGT
>DATDAG010000114.1:0-3158 GCA_036525495.1 Anaerolineales bacterium | reverse complement strand
GGTAAAATCCAACCCATTTTTGTTTTGAAAAACCCTTGACTTGGAGTGAACTCCAGGTGTTAGACTCTCTGTTGAGGTGAATTATGAAAATAGCAGAAGTAAGCGAACGGTTTGACATTTCATCGGATACCCTGCGCTACTGTGAACGGGTGGGATTGATTCCTCCTGTCAACAGAACGAACAGCGGTATACGGGATTATAATGATCAAGATGCGAGGCGGGTCGAATTCGTCAAGTGTTAGCATGAAAGCGCAGTCCAATGGATTGCGGTCGGGCACGTTTTTGGGTACGCTTCGTTTGTTAGGTGAACGGGCACGCGTACCCGGGAACGCTGCGTGAGGGTCCAGTCGAAACGTGCATGAGAAGTTTCATCAAAGGGAACAAGCTCGCTCAAGTGTTTGACTGTCCCGTTCGGATCCGCTTAACTGAGAAGGGCAGACAAGTGCCCCAGCTCGCATCTGTGTGTGATCCAGCGGCCCTAAAAACGAAACGTGCCCGACCTTCGGCTGGCAGGGATTGCCAGCGTTCCAAACAGGAGTATACCCCTATGAATGATTCTCGAAAACGGTATATCGGATTGGATGTCCACAAACACTACCTGATCGCATTAGGAGTGGACGCCGATCTCAATGTCGTGCTGCCTGCACGGCGTGTGGAATTGTTTCGTCTGGAGGCGTGGATGAAAAAGAACCTGACGAAGCAGGATGAGATCGTGCTGGAGATGACTACCAATACCTGGCAGCTTTATGATGAGTTGGCGGAGTATGCAGGATCAGTGACAGTTGTGCATCCTCCCCACGTGGCGCTGATCACTCGTTCACAAGTGATGAACGACAAGATCGCGGCATCGATCCTGGCACGGCTGTTAGCCAAAGGCTTGTTGATTGGGATCTGGATCCCGCCTCAGGAAATCCGGGAAGCACGTGGGCTGGTGGCACAGCGCCAGAAGCTGGTGCGACTCGCAACGCAAGCGAAGAACCGCCTGCACGCTGTGATCCAACGCCATCACCTGGTTCCACCCAAGGGCAATCCGTTCGGAGCAAAGAATAAGGAGTGGTGGCAGTCGCTGTCGCTGGGAAAACTGGAAAAGCTCAATCTGCAAAGTGACCTGGAGACACTACAGTTCGCAGAGAAGCAGGTCAAAGACATGACCGAGATCATGGAAGGCATGGCGGCAGAGCAGGAGGAGATCGGTCGTTTGCTGCACCTGCCAGGCTTTGGTGTAGTGACCGCTTTCACGGTTTGGACAGCCATCGGAGATATCCAGCGCTTTGCAGAACCCCAAAAACTGGTGGGCTATGCTGGGTTGGGTACCCGCGTGCATGACAGCGGCATGACCAGCCGCAGCGGCAAGATTACCAAGGCGGGCAGACGAGACCTGCGGGTGGCTCTGGTGGAAGCGGCGCATGTGGTGGCGAACAGCCATCCACATTGGAAGGCAGAACTGGCAAGACTGGAACCGCGGCTGGGCTACAACAGAGCGATCGTGGCGATCGCGCGCAAGTTGTTGATCGCAGTCTGGTTTGTACTGCAAGGTAAAACAGATAAATATGCCGAGCCGGAAGCGGTCGCACAGAAGATGTTGAAATTTGCCTATGCGGTTGGAAAAGCAAAGCGACCCAAAGGACAAACGGCAGCGCAGTTCGCACGGATCCGCATGGATGCATTAGGGCTGGGCAGCGAACTGACCAGCATTCCCTGGGGCTCGAAGAAACCCATTCCATTACCGCCCTCGAAGTTAAAAGAAAGGAGCGACGTCCCAAATATGTAACTCCGCTTGCGGAGACCTAAAAAGGTTTTGCGGGCTCGGCGCTCATTAATATTATACAACCCTTGTCAACGCTTTTAAGCAACTTTTTAAAAGTGGTAGTGGAGCGCTGCTGCTTTTTCGCTTTCTTGCGCAACAATGCAAACACCTACTTCATAATTCGTCGGTACCCTTGACTTCCCACATCATCTGTGCACGCTTCGGTAGCCCGCTTTTGGACTGTTTTTTTTCAATAAATAAAGCCTCTTATGTTTTAGAATTTTTGTCGAAAAATGCAAGATTGTTAAAGGAATTTAAACAACGGTTCACCTCATTATGGCGGGATACTAAACCATAGTAGCACGGAACATCGCAAGGGCTTATGCAAAAAAATGTTTGTGTAGATGTTTCGTTGGGTTGTTCTCCTCAATAAACTGATTCAAAGGCAATATTCACATACATCCGTAATAATCAAAGAAAAAGAGGCCGAGTAAGAAAGTGAAAGCCGCGACAATGAGATTCGTCTTTATGGAACTGTATCCTTTGAGAATGAAGATAATACTTGGAGCAAAAGCAATCAAGACTCCTGCAATTGGAGATGCAAAAAGAGCTAATATCCCGCAAATTGGGATTAAGCCGATGTCAATCCCTACAGACATCTTAGCAAATTGCGCAATGAACATACTGCATGCACCGACGAGGATTGCACTCATAATTAATAATGCAGGTTTTATAATTAAAAATGAAGATCTTGTTGAAGAAATTTTTCGGTCGATAATTGCTGCAACTATTGTTATGATGATAGCAAGAACTGCCGCAACGATTGAGGGAGATAATGGGGACATATTGCATCTCCAATGCCAAAAAGTGTATGACTAAGTGCGGGCTAACTCATGATTCAACAGCACCGCGCCGTTTAATAACGGTCGCTTGCCTTTTCATCTACGAAATCACAGTGTTCCCATTTAACCTTGGGTAGGCGTTTACCAATTAGTTCATTTGCCCAATTCTTATAACCACTTTTATATTACAAAATCCATCACCCAAAGTCACGTGTCATTTGTCATAAGTTCATTGTTCGCACTGCGAAAAAGTCCCGATGCCTTTTGCCTGGGTCGGAACTTTCTTCGTCCACTTTTCTATCTTCCCTTGACACTGCTGTTAATCGGTGGGCGCAGTAAGTGGCTTTTGACCGGCTAAGATATATTCCATTTTGAGAAATTACCTTAGAAATCGGATAGGTCCGCTTTAGAAAGCATTTCAATTTCAAGGATTACTCTTTTCACTCGGATTCTTGTGCCGGGTGGTATTGGTTGCGGACTAATAGCATCCCATGTCTCGCCCGCAACTTCTACACTACCCTCGTTGTGAACAAAGGTCTTGGTTTCCCCAATTGCATCATACATCTTCT
>DATDAG010000113.1:0-15921 GCA_036525495.1 Anaerolineales bacterium | reverse complement strand
TGCGTCCCAATGATAAAGATTATTATATTGGCCCGGTTGCAAATGTAAATACCAGGAACCAATCTGTTGTTGATCATGATTTGATATGTTCACCTATTTTCAGTAAGAGTGAATTTTGTGCTGCCTGTCATTATGGAAAATTTGGCGAAACTATGATCTACAATTCATACGGGGAATGGAAAGCAAGCAGGTACGGAGACGATCCTGAAGAGTCGGATTACAAAACATGTCAAGATTGTCATATGTCGTATGTCGATACCGATGCAGAATTACCACCATTTTCCGAGCGCGAAGGTTGTTCGGAAACCAACTTAAATTTTCAAGAGTTCAATCACAATTTGATGAACTTTGGAATGAACGAAAAGACAAAGACCGAAATTCCTCAGCTGATACAAGAAGCCGCAACAATGGATGTAAAATTCAAGTATGAACCCGATAAGAAGAATGCGCTGGGCGTTGTTGTAAAAGTCGAAAACACAAAAGCCGGACATAAATTTCCAACTGACTCGCCTTTACGCCATTTAATTTTGTTTGTCGATGTAAAAGACCAACTTGGAATGCCCTTGGTTCAAATGGAGGGCGAGAGGATACCCATCTGGGGTGGGGTTGGAAACAAACCAGACGGTATGGAAAATTACGGAGGCAAACCCGGAAAAATATTCGCAAATCTGCTGGTAGAAAAAGACACAAATATCTCACCTACCGCCGCATATTGGAATCCTACCAAACTGGCATGGGTGGATTTGGAAAAAGACAAGACATCCGACACCCGCCTAGCACCACGCAAACCTGATGAGAGTATTTACTTTTTTTCATTTCCTTCCAATGGCAAGGTTGTCATATCTGTTAAGTTGATATACAGGTTTGCCTTTATTGATCTCGCTTTCCAAAAAGGATGGGTCAGACCAGATATTATTGTTACATCCGTAGAATGTACAATTGATCCATCAAAACCAGATACATGGAAATGTCCTTGAAACCTCCCGTCTCTTTTCCCGTATAATGATATTGGACTTTAACACGTTCAAAAGGAGAATCCCCATGAAACAAAACCGTTCCAATCTTGCCCTCGGACTCATCCTGCTCATCATAGGCGGGTGGCTTCTCGTCACGCGCCAGGTCCCCGAATTGCAGGCATGGATGGAGGACAACTTCACCTGGCCCATGTGGACGATCGGCGCGGGCTTGCTTGTGCTCCTGATCGGCTTGGTCACCAATGCGCCTGGCATGGCAGTCCCTGCCTCGATCATCGCAGGCATTGGCGGCATACTGTTTTACCAAAACGAGACCGGCGACTTCGCCTCCTGGTCGTACATGTGGACGCTGATCCCTGGCTTTGTTGGAGTAGGATCCATCCTTGCAGGCTTGCTTGGCGATCACACTCGCAGGAACCTCGGTCACGGGTTTCGCCTTCTCGTTACCAGCGCGGTCCTCTTCCTCATCTTCGCCACGTTCTTCGGCGGGCTGTCCATTTTGGGTGAGTTCGGACTGCCGATCCTGCTTATTCTGTTGGGTGTTTACGTTCTAGCCCGCGGCTTCATGCGCGGCGGAAGGAGAGATTCCAATGAGGCGTGACAATATCTTTTGGGGAAGTGTGCTTATCCTTTTGGGTGGGCTTTTCTTCTTGCAACGGGGCGGGTACATCCCCAGCATTGCTCCGTATCTTTGGCCCCTTGCTTTGATCCTCTTTGGCGGGTGGCTGATCTTGAGCGTGTATTGGCGCTCGGAACCGTCTGCTGGTGAGCAGTTCGATATCGCATTGCGCGATGCAAAAAACGTACGCTACAGGTTCTCACATGGCGCGGGGCAGATCGTCATCAAAGGCGGCGCGCCAGCAGGCAAGGCTTTGGTTGGTTCGTCTGCAGTTGGGATGAACCAAAGAACCCATTTGGACGGAGACAGGCTCGAGGTCCATATTGAAGCGGGCGCGTCTTTCATCCCGTTCGTTGGTCCGTCTGACGGCACATGGAAATTCCAACTCACGCAGGAGGTGCCTGTCACCTTGAAAGTGGAGACGGGTGCCAGCCAACTGGATATGGATCTTACGGACGTGATGGCATCGCATATCGAGCTGGAGACCGGTGCCAGCAGTTCCAATGTGACCATGCCCGCGCGCGGCGCATCCACTCTGGACCTGGAGGCGGGCGCGGCTTCGATCAATATTACCATTCCCGCAGGCGTTTCTGGGCGCATCCGAATCAAGGAAGGTCTCACCTCCCTGAGTGTGGACAAGAACCGCTTTCCGCAAATCGATTCGCGCCTGTATCAATCGTCCGATTACGATACCGCCGCGAACCGCGCTGAGATAAGCGTGGAAGCCGGGCTGGGTTCGATCACAATAAAGTAAGGAGAACATAATGCGAAAATACGATCCACGTTTGATCATTGGCGGACTGCTGGTGTTTGGCGGACTGCTTTCACTACTGGATACAATGGGTCTCATCGGCAACGCCGGCGGGATCTTCTGGGGGTTGATCTGGGGTGCGGCGGGAGTCTTTTTCATCTACCTGCTCCTGGGAGACAGGGATAGGAACTGGTGGGCGGCATTTCCGGGGTTCACATTTATGGGCATGGCGCTCTCGTCATTCCTGCCTGATTCCCTGGATGCGTTCGGCGGCTTGCTTTTCTTTGCAGGAATCAGTTTTGCATTCTGGTGGGTATATTTTGGCGATGTGAGCGGGCGTTGGTGGGCGATCATCCCAGCCGGTGTTCTGCTGACGCTCGGTGTCGTGTCAGCGCTCGATGAACTCTCAGCCTTCGATACGGGGGGCATCTTCTTCGTCGGGCTGGGATTGACATTCGCCTTGGTTGCCATCCTGCCGGGCGGCAGTGGACGCTCGTGGGCATATTTCCCGGCAGTGATCCTCATGATCTTTGGCACATTGCTTGTTCCCTCGCTGGGGATCGCGACCTATGTCGGTCCTGCCCTGCTCATCCTGCTTGGCGGATTCCTCGTCCTGAGATTCTTCAGGTCACAATCTTCTGAATAGACAACACGCGATTAACCTAAAACGGGAGCGATTGTCGCTCCCGTTTTAGTTACCTGCCCAACCCAATTCACTTCAAAAGATCAACTGCTCATCCCCCTCATCCCCCCTTCAAGAATGGATTTGACCTGTTCGTGCGCGTCCTTCCAGCGTGCAGAGACAGCGCCCGCCAATTGGTCTAAAATCACCTTCCCCGCTTCTGGATGTTCAGCGCACAACTTACGCAGGTCGCTCCCGCGCATACGCATCGCGCCAAGTTCCCTAATCGCAACAGCGGAAGATGTATATTTGGGGCTCCCAACCAAAGCAGACCAGCCGAACAAACCACCCGCTTCCACATGAGTGACTGTGATCCGCTCACCGTCATAAGGTTTGTATGAAATCTCCACCTTTCCATGTTCGACCAGATAGATAAAATCTGCTACAACACCCTGCCTGATCACGGTTGTCCCCGCAGGGTAAGAGACGCGCTCAAACAACGGGCGAATGAGGGCAATATACTCCTTCCTGACACCTTGAAACAGGGGGGTGAATTCCAGATCAAAAACCATTAAAATATATTATCTTTTTGGAATGATTCCGTCATAGTGGCAAACATCATCTTTTCCGTGACGTTCATCCTTACTTATGGTGACCGGCCAGACAACAGGGTATACTTTTTTCGTTTCCATGCATCAGATCAAAAAGAAACGACCTTCAAGGACTAATCATTGCAAAAAATCGCCCCCACCTTATTATTGGGATTGGGACTCATCCTGATCGCCGCCTCCGGCTATTCCATTCTGCAGGATGTCTCGGCTCAAACCGACCTTTCAACTGTTCCCGTCCAGGTAAACTTCCCCTCCCCCGAACTGACTCTCACCGATACCCAGGGCGTCACCCGTTCCCTCGCCGATTATCGCGGACAGGTTGTACTGGTCAACTTGTGGGCAACGTGGTGCCCTCCCTGCAAAGCGGAGATGCCCACTTTACAGGCATATCATGATAAATACAGAGACAGGGGTTTTACGGTTATCGCAGTCAACGATGGCGATCCAACGCCCGATGTGATCCAATTTGTGAAGGATTATCAGCTCACCTTCCCCGTCTGGCTCGACCCGACCTACATCGCCACCGAAGATGCATTCAAGACATTGAACCTGCCCAGTTCCTTTGTCATTGACCGGGAGGGGATCATCCGTTTGAGTTGGGTCGGCGAGATCAACAGAAAAATGCTCGAAAAATATGTTACCCCTATCATCAAGGAGAAACAATGAAAGCAACCGTAACATGGAAAGGGGATATGACCTTCACAGGAGAATCCAAATCCGGCTTCCCGGTTCAAATGGACTCAGACGTAATCGTTGGCGGGACCAATAGCGGCGTCAGACCCATGGAAATGATCGCGCTCGGTCTCGCAGGTTGCACCGCGATGGATGTCATCTCGATCTTGCGAAAAAAACGTCAACAAGTCACCCGCTTCGAAGTCCGAGTGGACGCGCCGCGTTCGGTGGAACATCCAAAAGTATTTACCCGTGCGGTCATCACCTATTTGCTTTCAGGGAAGAATATCGATGAGGCGGCGATTCTGCGCGCAATTGAACTCTCCGCAATGAAATACTGTCCTGCGCAGATCATGCTCTCACAGGCTTTCCCAATTGATCTACATTATGAAATTTATGAAGATGAGGGAGATGGGGATCAACGATTGACCCATCAGGGCATCTGGCAGGAAATGCCTGTGGAATAGCCTCCCTTTACGGTATCTCCGACTTGATCTGGCTTGCCGCGTCCGAACATTCACACGCCTTTACAGTCAGCGGACCGCGTGTAAGCGTACCTTTGTAAACTTCATCCCCATTACGCACAACCCAGCCTTCGAAATCGAACGCCAGCGGACTGTCGGCAAGGATCCATTCGCCGTTGTATTTTCGCGCCACATGGACGTGTGTCCCTGTGGATGAGCCGCCTTCACAGGAAGGATGCCCCACCGGGTCGCCGGCTTTCAACTCCTGTCCCACGCTGGCACGCCTGTTCGTCGCAAGATGCAGATAATACAGAACCCAGCCTGTGCGTTCATCACCGTCTTTGTCGAGGTCGAGGATCACGCCGTCAATATCCGAACGCACCACAAGGCCATCCGCCATCGCAGTGGCAAACAAGTCGCTCGAAACTGTGTAACATCCCGAGGTGTTCGATGCGGGTGCAAAGTCCACTGCTGCGAGAGGTTGACCGGACCCCCAGCCTGTGTGTGGACCTCCCGTATACGCCCAGATGTACCCGGCCCGGAAGGGGAAGCGCAGTTCAGGTTGCTGGAGACTGCCCGGAATGCCGAAAGCGGTAGTGCCAAGCCAGGGGTCTCCGAAAAGTTCAATGTAAGTACGCGCCAAGCCCTCGGGTCCGATGGAAGCGTAGTATTGTCCTCCCGAATAAATACGCGAGAAATAATATTGGAGCGCGACCGATCCCGCATTCTGCCAGGGGTCGGGACGGGTCAATGAACTATCCAGCAGTTCAAACTCGGTCAATGAGCCGCCGCGCCATTCGTAGTATCCGTTGTTGAGGGTATTCGCCGCGATGACGAGTTGCAGGTATGGGCTTTCATAATAGACGCGCCGAAATCCAAGCATGTATCTGCCCGCGGGAAGTTCGGGTTGCGTGAGCGCACCGCCCTGATATTCAAGGAGCGCGAGCAAAAGCCGCGGGCTGATGCTGTAATTGGTCGCAACATAATCAACGATCTCCGCGCCTGTGCGGTTCCTTCCACCTGCATAAGCGCGGTAGTTCTTTAACCACCCGGAAGATGACGCAACAAAAGCAGATGTGCTAAATCCGACGTGCGCAGGTCCGTTGACGAAGGCGGTATCCGGGATGCTTTGATAGTCCGTGCCCCATAGAGGCAGATAATAGATCGGTATTTGCATCGGCAGGCCGGGGGGGAGCGTTGTCGCGTCGCGCGGGATGATGGGGTTGGCTTCGAATATTTCCCCGATCGTTGTGTTGAAGCGTGCCGCCAGTGCAGGGATCGTGTCTCCAGATTGCGCGATGTACTCAACCAGTTCACCGGGATCGTAGGCAGGGCGCCCCGAGGTGGGCGCAGGGATCGGCGTTGGGGCGAGCGGTGTGATCATGTTCTCGATACTGCTGTTTGGTACGCGCGGCGCGCAGGAGGAGAGAATGAGAGTTAATAGGACAGCCACCTTGAAGATGGCTGTCGCTTGCCCACGTTTACTATTCATCATCACGAGTGATCAGAGACCACGACTGTCCATAGACATCGGCTGTGGCAGTTTTATCCCCATTGACCATTTTTCCCAGATAAGGTTTATCGCCCGCGATAACAGTCCAACCATCCATCACAAATGGGACGGGTCCGTCAGCCAGCATCCATTCGCCGTTGTACTTGCGGGCAACATGCACGTGAGTGCCGGTTGAAATGCCGCCTTCGCATGAGGCATGACCGATCAAACCGTCCTGTTCCACCCATTGACCGAGCGCCACTCGATCCTTGCTGGCAACGTGCAGATACAGAATATTCCAGCCGGTTTGCTCCGAGCCGTCTCCATCCATATCCACGATAACGAGACCATTCTCCGAACGGACCACCAGCCCCGGCGCAATCGCCAATACCCATTTGAGGGTTGTAAAACATCCGGGCGTTTCGTTTTGGGGGGCAAAATCCACTGCCGCCAGCGGACCGTCTGTACCCCACGCACTGTGAGGTCCGCCAGTGTATGCCCATGTGGCGCCCGGCTCGATGGGCAGGGACATCGCCGGCTGTTTAAAGCCCGGCGGGAAGAAATTGCCAATCGCATCGGCACGCGCCCACGGGTCGCCGAACATGTTCTGATAAAAAAATGGAAAGCCGCCATTCACATCCATGATGCGAAGCCATTCGTTCAGGCTGTGGTGCCGCGAGAACAAGGTCATCACTGCAACTGTGCCTGCATTGAGTGTGGGGTCGAGCGGAAGTTTATTACCGTCAGTGAATGTGAGTTCTGTGATGGTTCCCCTGCGCCAGCCATAATATCCCATCGAAAGCTGGTTGACCGCCCACGTCAACTGACCGAACATGCCCTTGTTGCGGAAGTTTTCATGCCCCAGGGGATAATCGATGCGGAACTGATTCTCCGGTTTGCCGCGCACCCAGTTCGATTCATAATCCAGCACTGCAAGCAGGAGGCGCGGATTGATCGAATTCTCATACGCCAGACGCTCGACCTCTTTGTAACCGGCTGTCCACGCGGTGGTGCCGAGATATTCACGATATGTGGAAAGATACCCGCCCGCATCTTTTACATAACGCTCAATATCAAAGCCCGCCGAGGTTGCAGAGAACACCACCTCACTATCCGGGATCAGTTGCAGGGAAGGCGTGTATTGGATGGTCTTATCGAGGCGATCCGGGATGATGAGTAGTGTGCCTGCATCAAGGAAACCCTGTACCGGCAAAATTTTTGGCGATGTGATCTCGTTCACATCGACCCCGAACCTGCGCGCCACAGCCGGGAGCCAGTCCCCGCTTTGGGCATAGTACAGGATCGTATCCCCGGTACCAGTCGGAGTAGCATCAACAAGCAGGGTTGATTGTGTGGGGATTTCCTTCGTGATGAAGTTTGCCAGCGGTGTGGCTGTTGACGTGGGAAATGGTGTAACGGTTGGAACAATAGTATCCGGCGCGGATGTGTCCGTGTAATACACATCCGGCACGGGAGTTTCTGGGATCCAGCCTATCGGTGTGGGAGTGAGGTATTGTCCCCATAAAGAAGTATTCCCAACACAGGAAGAAAGCACAAAAGATAATGCGACAAAAATTACAAAGATTTTTTTCACGTGTCCATCCAGCAGGGAATTATACCTGTGTTGGTTAATGGGGAGTGAGTAGGTCACGTTTGTAACGTGATATCCCCTTACCGCGAAATCAGATTCACCCCTTCGAACACGCCTTCTTCAGCCTGCAATTGAACCCCGCCACGTGTCATGAAACCGTCATAATAAATGCCGTTCCCGCTCGAGACCCAGCCATCCAAAACGAAAGGAAGGTTTCCATCTGCGGGAATCCATTCGCCATTATAACGCCTTGCAATGTGAAGGTGTGTCGCGTTCGAGATGCCGCCTTCGCAGGAGGGATGCCCGATGCGTTCTCCCGCATAAACATAAGCCCCCGCCTCGACGCGCTCGTCAGAAGCAACGTGCATATACAGGACGACCCAGCCAGTCTGTTCGTAGCCATCATTATCCAAATCCTGAATCACCGAGCCATCCTCTGCGCGGACGATATATCCATCTGCAACCGCCGTAACCCACAGGTTGCTGGGAGCGCACCCGATCCCTTCGAGCGGCGGGGCGAAGTCCAGTGCCGCCCAGGCAGAGCCCGAATCCCACCCGCCATGTGGACCGCCGGTAAAAGCCCAGGTGATGCCGGGTTCGAAGGGAAGTTGCATCGGAGGCTGGGTCAGGTTCGAGGGCAGGAGTGAGGCGATGTCATAGTCGAAGGGATAGCCAAAGAGCAGATTATACGTTTGGAAGAGTCCCAGCGCGCCGACATCCAGATCCCATGTGGCGCGGTCATTGAACTGTGCGAGAAAATATTGCAAGCCCAGCGTCCCCGCGTTGATCGTCGGGTCGAGCGGGATGTATGTGCCATCGCTCAGGGGCAATGTTGAAATGGCATTGACGCGCCACATATAATAGCCGCGATTCAAAGTATCTGCCGCCCATGCCGCCTGGCGATACAGACCGGCATAATAAAAATCAAAATTACCAAGTGGATAATCAACCTCCGCCGGGAAAGGGTTCGTCACCCAGCCGCTCCGATACTCGAGCAGCGCAACCAGCAAACGCGGGTTGACGGAATAATTCTGTGCAACACGCATGATGATCTGCGAACCGCTGAGGTACTCGCCATTCACATCCTGCACATAGTTCGCAAGAAACCCGCCTTTGCCCTTGAGAAAGGCATCGAGGTCGAAACCGACGCTGGCAGGTCCGTAGACCAACTCGGAATTGGGAATGATCTTGAATGAAGAGCCCGGGTTCGGGTCAGTCACAACGGGAGGGATGTTGAGAACGACACCAATGGAAAGGATGCTCGCTTCATTCAGCCCGTTCGCCTGCATCAGCGCCTCAAGCGTGATCCCATACCTTTGCGCGATACTGCCGAGCGCGTCGCCCGGCTGAACCACATACTGGTCAACAAATTCACGAGGCGGCGGGAGCGGATGCAACGAATCAGGAGTCGGCGTTGTGAGACCAATACTCGAATTGGGCGGCTGAAGCGTCACCGAGATCGGCGCGCGTGTGGGAGCTGGTCCGCGCGGCGTGGTCGTCAAATTGATGACCGCGCCCTCCTGTATTGCAGGGACCGAATTCGTGGCGCCCACCGGAGCGAACGGGTCATAAGTTGGAAAAGCATCGGACTGTGATGGCGCGCAGGAGGTTGTAACAAGAACAAGAATCAAAGATGACAGTAGAAAGATACGTAAAGACATAGGATGGATTCTACCAAAGAGCGCGATATCCCCAATCAGCCTTAAGAGCCAAAACAAGCCCGGTACACATTGTCCACCGGGCTTGCAAACGGATTTGCTGAAACTATCCCTGGAACCCCGAGGCGAGGAGGTAATTTTCCAAGCCCTTGATCTCGCTTTCCCTGTTTTCCAGCGCGGCGACCATCACGTCACGGATGGATACGATCCCCACCAGTTTATCATTTTCCACGACCGGCAGGTGCCGGATGTGATGCGTCTCCATCAATGCCATGCACTGTTCCACAGAGGTATCCAGTGTGACGGTGTACATCCCAGCCGTCATTACATCTTTCAGAAGAGTCTCGCCCGCCTTGCGCCCCTCCAACTCGCCTTTTTGCACATAGTCACGTTCGGTATAGATGCCGATGATCTTATCGGCATCGGTCACCAGCACTGCACCGATCTGCTCCTCAACCATCAGTTCCAACGCCTGCAGCACAGTGTCGCTCCCGCGAACCGAGTACTTGCTCGCGTCCCCTTTTAACTTGAGAACTTTCTGAACGGTGGTCATGGAAATACTCCTTCCTTTTTGGCGGATACTCTCATTATTAGGAAAACGGTCTGGGGTTGTTAGTTCCTTTTCTCATGTTTCCAGTGGATATTAGTCATTGTTTACGAAATACGGGCGTCAAACCTGTTCAAGCCCAACCCGCTGCGAATTCGAGTACACATTGAAACGATGCCTCCTCGCATACCCGATCAGCGTGATGCCGTATCTTTCCGCCATTTCGATCGAAAGCGAACTCGGCGAAGTGCGCGAGATCAGGATCGGCGCGCTCAGCCGCGCGGCTTTTTGAAGCATCTCGGAACTGATGCGCCCGGTGGTAATGAGGATGCGCGTTTCAGGAAATACATTCTTCATCAAACATAAGCCCGCGATCTTATCGAGAGTATTGTGCCTGCCGATATCCTCCGCCGAGAGAATGATGCTTTCCCCGTCGCTTAGAGCGGATGTGTGGACTCCGCCGGTCTCACGATAAAGGGATTGTGATTCAAACAGCATCTCGACCAGATTCCCAATCGCCTCAGGCTGGACCTCGAGTCTGTTCGCATCAAAAGAAACATTCGGTTTCGCTAAAAGGTCGACCGCCGTCACTCCGCCCGTGCAACCGGATGTTCTTCTCCACGAAGTTGGCTGTTCCACTGCGCGGCTCAACCAGACGTCCACGTTATCACCATGTTCGCAGACACGCACATCTTCCACCTCGTCCATTGACTCGATAATTCCTTCGTTGTACAGGAATCCCACCGCCAACTCCTCCAAATGGACAGGCGTACACATGAACGTCAACCACACCTGCCCGTTGACGGTCAGCGAAACAGGCGTCTCAACGATGGTCTCTGCATCGTGGTGTTCCCATTTCTTGAATTCATATCTTTCATACTGTATTTCTTTTTGAGGGGATATCATTTTCGCTCCAACCGATAAACATTCATCTCCGTCATTGCAAGGGCGATGCCCTTCCGCCCGAAGCAATCCCCACATCAATTGGGAGATTGCTTACCCCTGCGGGGCACACGTCGTCGGGCAAAGCCCTCCTCGCAACGACATTTCTCTCTTATATCTTATCCCAATTCTCAGGCAGTTTGGGCAGCTCCCAACTGGGATCGGGTTTCCAGTCCAGCCATGAACCATCGAATGGATATTGTCGCTTTGCAAGTCTGTCAAAAACCTCTTTCTTTGCGCTATCAACTTCTTGCATCCATTCAGGCGAAATAATCCCTTGATCGATTGCTTTTCGGTAAACTTCTTCATCTTTCCATTCCCAACTAAGATCAAGATTGATGACGATATCCAATTCAAGATCCAGGGTGTCGATACCGCAATGGCTTCTTTGGAATGGCAATTGAAAATTTACATATCGATAAAGCAATTGGCCAGTTTCATTATCCCAAACGAAACTTGTGATATAGAATTTTTTTGCTTCCAGGACGTATAGAGCGCGGGAAGTGTGCCACAAGTACTTTTTCAATTTCCAGAGTCGATTTTTATATTCCCAACGGTGACTGCCCTTCATTCTTCCCTCCACCCAAGCCTTGGGACCCGTACCTTCGGATCCAGGCAAAAAGGCTAATGCCACCTCCTCGGAGGTATCTTTTACAACAATTGTTGGGTGGGCATGCCAAATGTGATTGTTGTAAATTTCTCTCCATACAACGATCTCACCGGGATTCCACATTTTTATACTTTTCCGAGTTGCGATGGACTTTGTAGAAAATATCAGGGTCGGCAAGGAAGGCGCCTAGGCAAGCGTCAGTGCAAAGCAGGATCGTTCGTCCGCGATATTCGACGCGCGGGTAATAGGATGGGTCGGTGTCACGGAAGACGCGTCCGCAGAGGGTGACGAATTGGTTGGAGTGACGCTTAATGTTCATTGTAGAGAACTTCCGCAACAAACACTTCGAACGCGCCGATGTGCAATTGTTTCGGGTCGAGTTCCATATTCGACCTTATCCCGCTTGAGAATAACACCTGCAAGGCGTTCCCTTTGATCTCTTTTGTCCGTGAGAAATCCAATTCAAGATGAATCTCCGAGAAGTTCAAAATGACCAGCGCTGTTTGTGTTTCAGATTTACGAAGGAAGGCAAAATGATCTTTTGCTTTTTTTTGAATTGGAGCGTATTCTCCTACGATTAAAGCGGGCGTGTTCCTCCGAACGCGCAGGAGATGTTTGTAGTAATTGAGAAGGGAATCCGGGTTGTGCAGTTGGTCTTGGACGTTGATACCGTTTTTATAATCAGGATTGACAGGGAGCCATGTCTCCACACCAGCAGGGGAGAACCCACCATTCGGGCTATTCGACCACTGCATGGGCGTGCGGTTCTTGTCCCGGGTCATCTCAGCCGCGCGCAGGGCGGCTTCGGTTGCGTCAACCTTCAATTCGTTGACAATCCTGTCGTAATACCAGGCAGCCATGGTGTCGCGTAATTTTGTCGGGTCGGTGATGAGGAGGTCGGTCATGCCGATCTCTTCGCCGTTGTAGAGGAAGGGTGTCCCCTTGAGGGTCAACACCAGCGCGGCGTGGAGGCGCGCCAGATCTGCGTCGTTTTGTCTATTGCCATAACTAGTATGCAAGCGCGAAGAGTCATGGTTGCCGAGAGTATTGCATCCCCAGCCCCTGGCGGCGGGAAGCGCTTCTAGACGAGTCAAACGTTCCTTTTGGTTGCGCCGAATATGGTCGGGAGTGATGCGCTTCGTCCGCATGAGGAGAAAGTTGAAAACGAGATGCAATTCGTCGTCGCCATTTCCCATGTAACCAATGTTGTCATCTTCACCGACCAACATACGATCGCCATCGTATTCGTCAAGTATTGCGCGCAGTTCCTTCATCAGGCTGTGCAAGCCAGGTCCACCCCACTGATATTTGAACATGTCGTGCCAGTATTTATCCTTGAGTTTGATCTCTTTGGGTGTTTTGGCGGTCTCAGAAAAGCGACGCAGTTCAGCCAGATTCATCGGGACGTTATGCGGAGTGAGATCTGGGTCTTCGTAGATCGTGCCCAGCGCATCAAGACGAAAACCGTCCACGCCGAGGTCAAGCCAGAAGCGCGCGGCCTCCCACATGGCTTTTTTGACTTCGGGATTGTGCCAGTTGAGATCGGGTTGTTGTTTCATGAAATAGTGATAATAATATTGATCACGCTCAGGGACATAGGTCCACGCGTTGCCATCGAAACAGGACTGCCAGTTGTTCGGAGGTACCCGCCCCCCCTCTTGCTCTCCCCCCAAATTCTTCGAATTTGGGGGGAGACGGAGGGGAGTGCCATCGTGCCAGACGTACCAATCGGCTTTGGGATTGTTACGGCTGGATTTTGATTCGAGAAACCAGGGATGCTCATGGGAGGTGTGATTCAGAACGAGATCCAGGATGACGCGGATGTTTCGTTTGTGCGACTCAGCCAGGAAATGTTTGAAATCATCGAGTGTGCCATATTCAGGCTCGACGTTTGTGTAATCCGAAATGTCGTAACCGCAATCCCAGTTTGGGGAGGGGAAATGAGGCGAGAGCCAGATGGCGTCAATGCCCAGGTCGGAAAGATAGTCCAGTTTTTCGGTGATGCCTTTGAAGTCGCCGATGCCATCGCCGTTCCCATCCGCAAATGAGCGAGGATAAACTTGATAAAAAACTGCGGTCTGCCACCATTTCAATTTGGACGTTTGCATTTGGAATCCCTTTTATGTAAAATGTTCTTCAAGGAGTTAGCGATGCGAAAATTTCTCATTCTGTTGTTCGTTTTGGTTTTGCTGGCTTTGAATTAGGCGGCGCTACACGATATCATCAAAGGCGAGCCAAACGTTTGGATGGAATGGTCATTCGTGACCGGAAGCGTGCTGTTGCTCATTACCTATTCAATTCGCAGAATGCGTCAGGTGACCTGAAATTTACCGATGATCTTTACACACGGGCGGGAAAAAACTTCATCTTCGTGCGGCGCGTCGGGGAGTTCACTTGTTAAATCCTGCCCGGGGAAGTGCAAATTCTCGTGCATATCCAGCCGCCATTTGGGGCAGTCGGTCACGTCATAGACGGTGCCATTGTAAGCAACGTACTTGCGTGAACCGCGGTCGCCGTTGTTGCGGCGAAGTTCCATCTCTGTGATGGATATATTGGGGACCTGCATGGCTTGAATTATACAAGGGAATGAAAGGAACGAAAAAGAAGGGCATGCTTCACTCAAGGCATGCCCTTCTTCAATCTATCTTTGATTACTACCAGACCTTTATGACCTGCCCAACGTAGATCAAGTTTGGATTCGTGATACCTGGGTTGAGCGCCAACAGGTTCTCGACAGTCGTTCCGTATTTGTTGGCGATGATCCGAAGCGTGTCTCCACTCTGGACAACGTGGCTTGAAACCCCTGCCGGGAGATTGATCGCCTGCCCGGCATAGATCAGGTTCGGGTTGGCAATGTTCGTATTGACCTTGAGGATCGCGTCAACGGTTGTGCCAAACTTAGCGGCGATCTTGCGCAGGGTGTCTCCGCTTTTCACGTAATAGACCTGCCCGGCAGCGGGGGGTGGCGTGGAGGGAGGAGGCGTTGCTGGTGCGGCATAAACTTTCAACCATTGACCTTCATAGACCACATTGGGGTTTGTGATCTCGGTATTTGCCGCGAGCAGGGCATCCACAGTCGTGCTAAAGCGGGTTGCCAGTCCCTTCAGGGTATCGCCGCGCGCAATGACATAGATAAAGTATCCGCCGTCTGTGCCAAGGATCGAGCCGGGCAGTTTCAAGACCTGGTTGGGGAAGATCAAATCTCCCGTGCCGATCTCAGGATTCGCCCGCCGAAGGGCTGAGACGGTCGTCCCGCAACGGTCAGCGATCTTGCGCAGGGTGTCGCCGCTCACAACGGTCACGCTGGAGCCGCATCCCGCCGCGAATGCAGAGGATGTGGTCGCGAACATGGCCAGCAACATCGCCACGAGAACAAATAATTGTAAAAGTTTTTTGGTATTCATCGAAACCTCCATTTCGTTTCAACAATAGAACGATGCTTTTCGATTCTAAAAAGTTCCCCAATTTGGCAATATCCCACCAATGTCCTATGCGACAAAAAAGGAGTTGACCTTGACCTGTCAACTCCTTTTGGACTGTTATTTCTTTTTGCCTTTTGGCTTGGATGAAGTGCTACGCTTCTTTTTCTTGACCTTTTGCCCGGGCGCGCCGACAACAGCCCCTTCCGCCGCGTAGGCCGCTCGCAAAGCAACAGGTTGCTTTGATTTTGCCCGTAGACGCAGATTGAGCATTTCCACAAAGACCGAGAAACCCATCGCAAAGTATATATATCCCTTCGGGATGTGCTGGTGCAGTCCTTCAACGATCAACGTGAACCCGATCAACAACAGGAACGACAGTGCCAGCATCTTGATGGTGGGATGTTTATCGACGAATTCGCTGAGCGGACCCGCGCTAAAGATCATCACCAATGCCGCAATGATCACGGCCGCGATCATGATTGCCAATTCATCCACCATACCAACCGCGGTGATGACCGAATCGAGCGAGAATACAATGTCGAGCAGCATGATCTGTACAATGACACTCACGAACGTGGCGCCCACTTTGGCAGATGCATGCCCTTCTACGCCCTCCAGTTTTTGATGGATCTCGTGAACGCTCTTCCACAACAAGAACAAACCGCCCGCCAGAAGAATCAGATCTCGGCCTGAGATGTCAATATCCACCAAAGGCAGGGTAAAGAGTGTTTCTTCGAGGCTGATGATCCACGATAGTGATAGTAATAAAAGAATTCGGGTGATGACTGCCAAAGCGATGCCTGTTGACCGCGCACGGGCCTGCTCGTTTTGCGGAAGTTTGCCAGCCAGGATCGAGATAAAGATCACGTTATCCACGCCGAGTACCAACTCAAGCGCTACCAGCGTGACGAACGCGATCCATGCTTCGGGTTGGGTTATCCAGTCC
>DATDAG010000112.1:0-8973 GCA_036525495.1 Anaerolineales bacterium | reverse complement strand
TCGTTTGAGTGAAAAGGAAAGTAGTTCAAACCGCAGTCCCAGCGTTACAAGGGAGGCTGATGTTAGTCAGCACTGAGTGCGCCAAAGAACGGCGAATTTGGGTGGTACCGCGAGATTTCCCTCTCGTCCCATTTTGTGGACGGGAGGTTTTTGTTTATAGACAATAGATTGTAGACGACAGACCATGGTCAATCAATCGTCCATCGTCGATGGTCAGATTATTTGGAGGCACGAATGCTCGAACAATTGAACGAGATCGAAAAGACCGCGCTCGAATCGCTGGATGCGATAACCGATGCAAGCGCGCTGGAAGCTTGGCGTGTGGCGAACCTTGGACGCAGTTCCGCGTTGATGGGAGTCTTTTCAGGGCTGGGGAAACTGCCCAAGGAGGAGAAACCAGCTGTCGGCGCGGCGGCGAACCGTGTGAAGGTGGCGCTCGAGTCCGCTTTGGAGGAGAGGGCGAAGGTCATCAAAGAGGCTGCGTTGGCGAAGTCCCTCGAAGAAGAACAACTCGATGTGACACTTCCAGGTCGCAGTGTGAAAGTTGGCCGGTTGCATCCGTCCACGCAACAGTTGCGGCATGTGATGGCAATCCTCGCGGATATGGGGTTTCAAGTGTATACCTCGCGCGAGGTCGAGACGGATGAATACAATTTTCAATTGCTGAACTTCCCGCCGAACCACCCCGCGCGTGACATGCAGGATACGTTCTTCGTCGAGGCGGAAGGGCGCGGCGAGGACCCGATCCTGTTGCGCACGCATACCTCGCCTGGACAGATCCACGCGATGCGCGAGTTTGCGGCGATGAATCCTGATAACCCGCCGCCGATCCGTATTGCGCTGCCTGGGATGTGTTTCCGTTATGAACAGATCACAGCGCGCTCCGAGATACAGTTCAACCAGGTGGAGGGACTCGTGGTGGGCGAGAACATTACCTTCGCGGACCTGAAGGGTACTCTCGTTGATTTCGCGCATCGCATGTTTGGGCAGCACGCGCGTACGCGTTTTCGCGCTTCTTATTTCCCGTTCACAGAACCGTCGGCTGAGATGGATATGGAATGTTTTGTCTGCGGAGGGAAAGGATGCAGCGTGTGCAAGAACTCGGGCTGGCTCGAGATACTTGGATGCGGCATGGTGCATCCTGTTGTATTGCAGAACGGCGGATACGATCCAAAGCGTTACTCGGGCTATGCCTGGGGTATGGGTCCCGAACGCCAGTTGATGCTGCGATATAAGATCGATGACATTCGCTATTTCTGGGGAAACGATCTTCGTTTCCTGGAGCAGTTCTAGAGGTTAGAGAATATCGGTGGTTGAGTAGCCTGAGGCGAGAGCCGAAGGCGTATCGAAACCACCTGTAATCAGAACAGTTCTTGTAACAAATATTTGTATGTTACCTGTTGGTTTCGATACGCTCGCGACGAACGCTCGCTACTCAACCAACGGGTTGCTTCTAAAAGGTGAAATATGAAATTACCTCTCTCATGGCTAAAAGATTACATTGACATTGACGGTTTCTCCGTCGAAGACATCGCCCGCAAATTGACTCTCGCGGGGCTCGAAGTGGACGAGATCAAATATGCGGGCTTGCCAATGCCTGAATACAAAGACGGCGAACGACACGAATTCAAAACCAGCGGCATCGGCTGGGACCGTGACAAGATCGTCGTGGCGGAGATCCGTGAAGTCAAACCACATCCCAACGCTGATCGATTGACTTTGCTCGACCTCTTCGATGGCGAAAAAGATCAGGTCGTGCTTACGGGTGCGCCGAACATCTTCCACTTGAAAGGGACAGGCAAACTGCCCAAGCCTTTGAAGGTGGCGTACGCTAAGGAAGGCTCAGAAATTTACGATGGCCACGCGGATGGACTGGTGCTCACAACCCTCAAGCGTGCCAAGATTCGCGGCGTTGAGTCGTATTCGATGACATGTTCCGAAAAGGAACTTGGCATCTCCGATGAACACGAAGGTATCATCATCCTCGACGATGATGCCACTGTAGGTATCCCGCTCGTGGACTACATGGGTGATGCGATTCTCAATATCGATATTTTGCCGAACATGGCGCGCAATGCGAATGTCATTGGTATCGCGCGAGAACTCGCCGCATTGACAGGACGTGAGCTCAAAAAACCAACCATCGAATATAAAACCGAAGGCGAGTCAGTTGAGAAATTGGTTTCCATCGAGATTGGTGAACCCGAACTTAATTCACGTTTTGTGCTTGGGTTGATCCGCGACGTGGAGATTAAGCCGAGTCCCTATAGGATCCAGCGAAGACTGCGCCTTGCGGGGATTCGTCCAATCAGCAACGTCGTAGATGCGACCAATTACGCCATGATCGATCAAGGCGAACCGCTCCATGCCTTTGATTATGATGTGCTCATCTCCCGCGCTGGTAAGAACAATGTCAAGATCAGCACACGCGCCGCAAAGGATGGTGAAAAGTTAACAACGCTCGACGATGTCAAGCGCACGCTTACGTCAACGAATGTTCTCGTTTGCGATGAAAAAGGCATACTCTCTCTGGCAGGTGTGATGGGCGGGCTCGACTCCGAAGTGACAGATAAGACAAAAAACATCCTGCTCGAAGGAGCGGCGTGGAACTTCATCAATATCCGCAAGACAGCACAACAGCATAATCTTCCGTCGGAGGCATCATTCAGATTCTCGCGCGGTGTGCATCCGTCGCTGGCGGAAACGGGCGTGAAGCGCGGACTTCAACTTATGGCAGAGTGGTCGGGCGGAAAGATTGCTCCCGGGCTTGTGGATGCGTACCCACTTAAGCCGAAAGATTCGGTTGTGGATATCACAACGCGTGATGTCAAACGTTTGCTGGGCATTGATCTCACAGTTGAAAAGATCTCCGAATTGCTCACACATCTTGAGTTCAAGTGCGAAACTACAAAAGAAGGTCTGCGAGTTACCGCTCCATCGCATCGCCTTGATATCGGTGAAGCCGTGGTCGGTGTTGCCGATGTGCTTGAAGAGGTTGCCCGCAGTTATGGCTTTGACAACATCCCCGAAACCCACATGGCAGATGCTCTCCCGCCACAGGTTGGCAATCCCGTTCACGAGTGGGAAGAGCACGCCCGCGACCTCCTCGTCCGCCTTGGCATGCAGGAGATCGTCAGTTATCGCATGACCTCGCCTGAACGTGAGTCTCGCGTCGTTGCGCACGATGATTATGTCAAACTCGCGAATCCTATCGCGCCCGAGCGCAGTGTGATGCGCCGCAGTCTACTCGCATCTGTTCTTGAGTCGGCGGAGAAGAACGCCCGCGCCGAATCCATTTCATTGTTCGAGATCGGTCCCGTTTTCGAACCGAAGAAGAATGATTTGCCCAACGAGCCGCGCAAACTTGTTTTGTTGATGACTGGACTCCGCGAAGCGCTTTCGTGGGATGTCAGCGACTCTCCCAATGCCGACTTCTACGACATGAAAGGACGCATCGAACTCCTTTTGAGTGGACTCCGCCTCTCGAACATCACCTACGCTGTAGCGGACTCTGTCCCATACCTGCATCCAGGCAAAGCCGCGCAGGTCCTCATTGATGAAAAAGTTGCCGGTGTGTTTGGTGAACTGCATCCGCTTGTCAAAGACAAATACGATTTCGAGCCTCCCGCCATCATCGTAGCGGAATTCGACCTCGATGTTTTGCGCTCCGTCTCCCCGACCTACAGCATCAAGCCTGTCGCGGACGTGCCCCCTGTCTTCGAAGATATCGCTGTCATTTTGGATGAATTAGTTCCAGCGTCGAAGGTGGAAGCGTTGATCCGTCAAACGGGCGGCAAGCTGCTGACGAATGTCAAACTGTTCGATGTCTACCGCGATGAAAGGATCGGTGCGGGTAAAAAGAGTCTCGCCTATAGCCTGACCTACCAATCCGAAAAAACCATGACCGACGCCGAAGCCGCCGCGATCCGCAAGAAGATCGTCAAACGGCTCGAGCACGAGGTTGGTGCAAAATTGAGGAGTTAGATCCGCGGGCAGTCTGCAATCAGGCTGCAATCAGGCTGCCCTTTTTACGTACATTTTTAGATGTATACTGGAGCCAATCACTGACGAATGGAGGAACCAATGAATCGCAATGTAGCCATAGTTGTTACGATCGTCACCGCACTTGCCTGCGGCATACCGTCTCTAATATTGATGTGTCTTGGGGTGCTGGCTTTGTTCGGTACGCAGATGCCTGAAGTAATGGCGCAAAACCCTGGCTCGACGGCTGAGGAGGTTATGTTGGGCGCGGGGATGTTCCTGTGTGTCGGTGCCGTGATCCTGATCATTCCGATTCTTGTCGGGATCTTCTCCTTCCGATTAAGCAAAAAGGAGGAATCTGCCACTGTCGATACCATCGATTACATTCCACCAGCTACATAACCAATGCCATAGTGCTCACAGGAGAATTTCATGGAAAAAAGGACCATCGGCATCATTGCCACCATTGTGACCGCCCTATTGTGCGGTTGCGCAAGCATTTTCAGTTGTGTGTGGGGCTTCATCATAGTCAGCGGGCGTCCGATTGACGTGACGAGCAATGGCATTACCGTGCCACAGACCGTATCACCGACCATTGGATATGTGTTGTTGTGTCTGACTGTGTTGATGATTTTGGTCCCAGTGGCGGTAGGTTTCTTGACATTGCGGAAAAAGCCTGAACCCAAAGTGGATGAAGTCCCCCCGGCATCATGATCGAAATGAAAAAAAACAGTGACTGTTGCTTTGACAGTCACTGTTTTTTGGAGAGGATTATTCCTTCACACCAATCGTCAGGCTTACTTTGCAGAACTTCTCCGTGCCGATCTGCAAAACCCAATGTGTGGTGTAAGTGCCGGGGTCTTTTGGCGCTAGCATATCCACGAAAATTTCTGCCACATCGGCAAACTCGATGGTCTTTGCCAGGTCGTAGCTGGATGTCTTGTGGAATCTGTCGCCAAAATCGTAGACGAAGTCAACACTATCGCCGTCCCAATTTTGCCAGCCTACATTTTTGAGCCTCCACCTTACCTTGAACTCAAGACGTGGGCTGTAAATCACATCGTTCTGTGGGCTATTGAGTACTTGGCACTCATAATCCTTATTACCTGTTGGACCAGACGTTTTAACGACAGGCGGGATGACAAAGGGCGTGGGGCTGTTGTAAATAAAAATGATCGTTTCTGTTGCTGTTGGCTCCACGGTCCCTGTACTGGTCGGAAGGCGCGTAGGTGTTTCTGTAGGCGTGGATGTAGGATGCGCCGCGGCAGTTTGTGTGGAGGCGGCATCCGCTGTTTGAGCGATTACCCTGTTGATCTCGCCCGGGTTCAACGTCGGGACAGCTGGCACGGACGACAAGGCCGGCGCGCACGCCATGACCAATGCCAGCGCCGCGAACCAGAAGGCAAACCTTGTTGTGCGAAACGACATGAAGTCTTTTTGGATCAACCGTGCGTGTTACTGTTCAACGTTGATGGCGATGTACGGGAAGCAGAACCCGCCTTCCAGTTTCCAGACCATTACATAGGAACCATCTTTTGATGGGGTGACCGCATCGAGAACAACCTTGTATTGATCACCGGGCGCCATGGCGGGGAGTTCCACAGCGCTTGTCGTTGCGAAATTCGTACCGCTGTAAAAGACCAGATCCAAGCCATCCCTCCAGGCTTTTGTGCCCGTATTGACAATGGTCCAATTGACATCGAAGTCCTTCTTTTGTTTCCAGATACTATTGTCAGTCGGTTGCTGGTTGATGACATTGCAGGCATACTCTTGTACGACCGGCGCGGCATTTCCACCGCTGATTCCCGTGTTGGGAGCGGGTGTCAGTGTGGGGGGGACAACCACGAACGGAGTCGCTGTCGGGAGGAGAGAGGTCGGGGTGGGAGGAACAGCCTCGGTTTGAGTCGGTAGCGGGGTGTTCGTCGGTTCGGGGATCAGTGCCAGTGCCTGTTCTGTCTGGGCGTTTTGCGCGGATACGGTCAGCGCGACGGCTTCCTGGATCTGTCGCTGGGCTTCTGCCGGGTCCTGCGTGGGAGCGGGGGCGGGCGCGCAGGCGGCAAGCAGAGTAATACCCGCCATGAGGATGAATAACACGCGCTTGGTTGATTGATACATGATTGTCTCCTTAGAGTTGCTTATTTCTCATTTGATTTGGAAGAGCCGTCGCCAATACCGAGCGGCTGCCATTTCTTTTCATCCTTGAGGCGATGCTGGATTCCGTGGCGGTCGTGTGTTTCGTCGAAGCCTTCAGGTTTGATGAACATCTGATCGCCTTCGAGCAAACCATGGACACCTGCCTGACCGGGTTCAAGACGCTTCTCGCCTTTGAACTTGGCGGCATCGCTGGGGAGATAGTCGGTGGGTTCTTCGTAAGTGGTGACATAACCTTCGTAATTACGCAGAATGATCTTGTGGTCAGACATGCTCAACAGGTAATTTGGCATGACGGGTATCTTGCCGCCGCCGCCCGGCGCGTCCACAATGTACTGAGGAACAGCGTACCCGGAAGTGTGCCCGCGCAAGCCTTCCATGATCTCGATGCCTTTGGCAACTGGTGTGCGGAAGTGGCCCGCGCCTTCGACCAGGTCGCATTGATAGAGATAATACGGGCGCACACGGATGCGGACGAGGTCCTGCACAAGTTTGCGCTGGATATGTACGTTGTCGTTCACGCCTGCCAGTAGAACAGACTGGTTGCCAAGCGGGATGCCGGCCCTGGTAAGACGGTCGCAGGCATCTTCAAGTTCCTTCGAGATCTCATTTGAGTGATTGACATGGATATTGATCCAAAGCGGATGATACTTTGCTAGCATGTCGCAAAGTTCCTGAGTGACGCGCATTGGCATGAAGACCGGCACACGCGAACCGAGACGGATGATCTCGATATGCGGGATTTCGCGTAATCGACCAAGCAGTTCTTCGAGGACTTTGGGCGCCAGAACAAGCGGATCGCCACCGGACAGCAACACATCCCGTACTTGTGGAGTCCGTTTGAGATACTCGATCTGCATCTCGAATTCCTGGCGGTTGAAGGTTTGTCCGGGGTCGCCCACGATGCGCGAGCGTGTGCAATAACGGCAATATGACGCGCACTGGGTTGTTACCAGCATGAGGACCCTGTCAGGATACCGATGGACCAACCCGGGCACGGGGGAGTGGCGGTCTTCCGCAAGCGAGTCTTCCATCATGGCTGTGAAGGCGTTCATCTCCTCGGCGAGTGGGATGATCTGCTTACGGGTCGGGTCGTCGGGATCGTCCGGGTCGATCAATGAGATAAAGTAGGGTGTCACATCCACACGGAACAAGCCCTGCGTCTGCAAAGCCTTGCGTTCAGAGTCTGTGAGCGGGAGAACCTTTTCGATCTCTTCGGCAGTGTTCAGACGGTGACTCAACTGCCAGCGCCAGTCGTTCCACTTTTCGTAGGGAACATCTGCGTAAATAGGAGCGCGTTTTGAAACAAATGGTGTAGGCATGGAATTTTCCTCCGAGTTTGAAAGGGGTTGAAACGATAAGATGATTTACAGCGGTTTGGAAATCAGAGGAGGATCATGATCGGGTCTGAAAAAACCAGCAAATGTAATTTTCATAATAGTATTGTAAGAGCAAACAAAAAGCGGGTCAATGTCCCTTTTAAGGAGTCGGCAAATAGTAGTTTCGATTTCATCGTTCAACAACAATCGCTTTTATTCTGATGTAATTGAACAACACCCGGAACATGGAACTGCATGGAACCGCTAGCGTTTCGTTGGTGTATAACATATGAATATGATCTCTCCGGAGAGACCGATTGGATGAATCCACACTGATCCAGCGCGTCGCGGACGGTGACGCGGCGGCTTGGGAACCGCTTGTGCGCGCAAACCAGGAGCCAGTCTTTCGGCTGTCCTACCTGCTGCTCGGCGACCCCGACGATGCAGAGGACATCGCGCAGGAAACCTTTTTACGCGCCTGGAAGCACCTCAGGCAGTTTGACCCAACGCGCCCTCTCCGCCCGTGGTTATTGAGCATCGCCTCGAACCTTGCAAAAACCGCCGCCGTTCCGCCGGGAGATACTTGTCCGCATTGACGCGCGCATTTCAAAACGAGCCTGCGCCTGCCAGCCTAGAGGAGAAAAGCGCGGGACGCATGGAAGCCAGCGAACTGTGGAAGGCTGTCCAAACCTTGAGTGTAACCGACCAGCAGATCATGTACCTGCGCTACTTCCTTGAGTTATCCGTGGCTGAAACGGCTGAAGTGTTGCAGATCGCCCAAGGCACGGTCAAGTCACGGCTGAGCCGCGCGCTCGCAAAATTGCAGAAGGTCATCAGGCAGGATTTCCCTATCCTGGCCGACAGGCACAAAGGACGTGAGCCATGAGCGAAATCGAATTCGAGAACCAATTGCGTTCCATTGCGAGTGATATGGAATACCCGCGTACGCCCGATATTGCCGGGGTTGTGATGGCACGCCTTCTTACCTCTCCTGCTCATTCTAGGAGAGTGATGAAGGGTGGGGGACGTCCACGCTTCGCTCTTAAGCGTTTAGCCTGGTCGCTGACCATCATCCTGGTCCTGCTCTCGAGCCTTATGCTCATTCCAACTGCCCGTGCCGCGATCATAGAATTCATCCAGATCGGGATCGTCCGCATCTTCCCAGAGCCGACGCAACCACCTATGGACGAAATTAGCACCCCCACACCCGTCGCGGATTTTCCATCCCTGATCCCCATGCTCGATATGATTGCCGGTGAGACGGAACTCGCAAACGCGCAACAAATCGCGTCATACCCGATCCTGCTTCCAACCTATCCATCAGATTTAGGCAGGCCGAACCATGTATACGTTCAAGATGTGGAAGGTGTGATGACAATTCTTGATACTGTTGGCGAATTCAAGCTGCACCCCAAGCGGGCGCCAGCAAGGATGGGGACGGGGCCAACTTTGCGAAGGCCGAAGTTCTGGTTTTAGTTCTGGGTCGACGTTGCCACCAGTCAAACAATCGGTGGAGATTGAT
>DATDAG010000111.1:0-3006 GCA_036525495.1 Anaerolineales bacterium | reverse complement strand
GGTAATTCCTGGCAATTGTTCCATCCTTGAATACGGTGACGACCGCGCCGTAAGTGTGCTGCATACCAACGACAACGTATCCGTGACTGGCAAGTTGTAGTGCCTGAACCGTACTGATCGCATCAAAACCGTTCCACCCGTGTGAATAGAGAACTACAGGAAAGCCACTTCCTGTTGATGCGGTTTTCGCTTCCACGAATGCAGGCACTTGTGCCAGAACCAAATGGTCGAGACTAAAAGATGGGAAATCGAGATATTCTGAGTATGCAGGAGCGAACACATCGGCATTTGTTATCCACGGAGCACGTTCATCACTTTCGGTGACCTCAGACGGGTACCAAACTTGAATCTGGAACCGCCGCGCCTCATCTTTGCCCGAATACAGTTCCTTGCGTAACTCGTCTGTCAGTTCGTAGGTTCTTGTGCCGACCTGATGGGGTCCGCTGGGGGTGGGGATGTTGGGGACAGGTATAAGGATGGGCAAGGCTGTTGAAAGCGCGAGCAGGCTGACGTTAAGGATGACGCGCACTGGTCGCCTTGGAGGAGTCCCGTTATGTGCTGTCCTGAAAAAAGCGGGAATGCTCAACAGCAAAGAGATCACAGAAAATGCATACAAAGGAATCATCTGCCAGCGCATGCCTTCGATCTGGGCGTGTGTGCCGATGACGACGAGCGCGAAGGCGGGCAGGATGCCGACGGCGGGCGGGCGTTTTTTGCCCGTGAGCGGGAAGAGCAGGTAGACTGCGAGGATGATGGGGGTGAGGGTTTCGAGTGGTCGCATAATGTGATTGTACTTGTAAAGTGTCCATGCTGTAAAATTGTATGATGCTCATCTTTTCAATCAGCATCTTTCTCTCAGCGTTTCTCCTCTTTCAGATCCAGCCGATGATCGGCAAGTTCATATTGCCGTGGTTCGGCGGCACGCCCGCAGTGTGGTCCACGGTGATGTTGTTCTTTCAGGTGCTGCTCACAGGCGGGTATGCCTACGCCTATTGGTTGATGAAGCGCAGGCGGCAAACGGTCATTCACGTTTCGCTTGTTTCACTTTCGTTCGTTTTGCTCATCATCCTTTCACTCGCATGGACATCGCCGATCACGCCCGACGCCTCATGGAAACCGCAGGACGTTTCCTCGCCCATCGCGAACATTTTCAAACTGCTGATCGTCTCGGTTGGCTTGCCGTATTTCATCCTCGCCTCGAACGGTCCGCTCATGCAGGCGTGGTTCAGCCGCATCTTCCCCGAACGCTCCTACGCGCGCTTATATTCCATTTCCAATATCGGATCATTGCTCGGCTTGCTTGCCTATCCTGTTTTGATCGAGCCGACTCTATCGCTCCGTTTTCAGGGATGGATGTGGAGTATCGGATTCGTGATCTTTGGATGTCTTGCCATTGGAATCGCTTTTCAAAATGGACGCGCTACGCTTCATTCTTCTATTCAGCCTGACTCTGTTTCAACAAGTATTCGTCCCTCTTTATCCTTGTCCACCTTATGGATCGGACTGAGCGCGACGGCATCATTATTGCTCTTGGCTGTAACGAATCAGATCTCACAGGAGGTGGCAGTCATTCCGTTTTTGTGGGTTCTGCCGCTTGCCCTGTATTTACTCTCTTTCATCTTGACTTTCTCAGGTGAGCGCGGCTATAACCGCAAATTGTATTCGGTCCTGTTCATCGTCTCCACAGCATTGACATTGTTCGTCATCCTCAACGCCACCCGCATCCACATCTACTGGCAGATACTGGCGTATTGCTCGTTGTTGTTCACTGCCTGCATGCTCTGTCACGGAGAGCTGTACCTTCTGCGTCCGCCCGCCGAACACCTCACGAGTTTCTACCTGATGGTCTCCATCGGTGGCGCACTGGGTGGACTGTTCGTCAGCCTGATCGCGCCGATGATCTTCAATGGTTATTGGGAGTTCTTCATTGGGCTGGCGATGGCAATTGCTCTTCTTCTGTCATTGCGAGCGAAGCGAAGCGATCTCCAAACTGATGAGGGGATTGCTTCGCTTCCCTCGGTTTCGATACGCCCCTCGCAAAGAACGCTCAGGGCTACTCAACCAGCGGGGGCCCGCAATGACGAACGTGCTCGTTTCCTCTTCTTCGTCTTCCTCCTCGTCACAGGGATGCTCGTCCTCGTAGGTTCTGCCTTCTCAGGCGAGCAGTTCGCGGAGCGCAACTTCTACGGCGTGATCCGTGTCCGCGCGGACCTGGTCGGCGACCCGCCGCGACCCGCTTATTTGATGGCGCATGGGATCACCGTCCACGGGCTGCAGTTCACTGGCGAAGACCGTGACCTGCCGACAACATATTACGTGCGCGGGGGAGGGGCGGGGCTGGCGATACTCAACCACCCAAGTTATGGGCATGGTCAACGCGTAGGGATGCTAGGCGTGGGCACAGGGACGCTGGCGATTTATGGGGCGTCGGGAGATGTCTATCGCTTGTATGAGATCAATCCTATAGTGACAGATCTGGCGGAGGGACGAGACGGGTATTTTTCCTTTGTCTCCGATAGCAAGGCAGATGTAACGATGGTCCTTGGCGATGCGCGCATCTCCCTCGAACGTGAACTCGCTGAATCAGGCTCACAAAATTTCGATGTGGTGGTGCTGGATACGTTCAGCAGTGACTCGATCCCCGTCCATTTGGTCACGAAGGAAGCGATGGCGTTATATCTCGAACATCTCGCGCCCGAGGGAATCATCGCTGCGCACATCACGAATCTGCATCTTGATCTACAAACTGTGTTCTGGGAACTTGCGCAGCACTTCGGTTTGCATATCGTGCGGATCGAATACGAAGGCGACGATGACGGTGGCTACGAGTCGCATTGGGTGCTACTTGCGCGCGACCCTGCTCAATTGGAAGCCCCTGCCATTCAGGAGAATGCGGTTGACCTGAGCGGATACTCAACCGACCCGCGTTTGTGGACAGACGATTATAGTAATTTGTTTCAGATTTTGAAGTAATAACAATAGGATGATTATCACCTTATTGTTATT
>DATDAG010000110.1:0-7365 GCA_036525495.1 Anaerolineales bacterium | reverse complement strand
TGACGTACTCCAGCATTTTCTCGAAGTCGGCGCGGATGTCTTGTATAATTGCTTGTGAGTTGGAAGTCATGGTTTTCTCCAAAGTGGTTTCTCGAACCTACTTTATTAATACCAGACTTTCAACTCATTTGAAACACACCCTTATCATTTTTATAACAGACAGTTAGTCTTTCCTATCCTACATCCCCGTTATAATTAATTTGTGACATATTCCATCAAATATCCCCGCAAAGTCTTCATTCGCGGTGCTTCGCGTTTTATTGTACGCAGGCTGTTCCCTATCCTTGCAAAAACTCATATCTCAGGTTTTGAGAAATTTCCCAAACACGGTCCCTTGATCGTGGCGGGGAATCATACGGGTGCGATGGAGGTCGTGCTCCTCGCAACTTATTCTCCCAGTTTGATCGAGTTCATGGGCGCCGCCGAAATGCCGTGGAATGGTTGGATGGGAAAGATCATCGACATGTACGGCTTGATCCCTGTTTATCGCGGCACAACAGGCAACAAGACCATGAAGATGGGCGCGGATGTCTTGCGTCAGGGCGGGATGTTGGGCGTGTTCCCCGAAGGCGGATTTTGGGAGCCTGGCAAACAGAAAGCGCAATCGGGCATCGCTTGGTTGAGTTATGTCACGCAAGCACCCATCCTGCCCATTGGTTTTGGAGATACACGCGGAAAAATGGCGGAGATGTTTCGTTTCAAATGCCCTTCTTTTGAGATGAACGTCGGCGATGTACTGCCGCCCATCCAGTTGGACAAGTCCATGAACAAAAAGGAAGCCCTCCAACAAGCTGCGGACAATATCATGGATGTGATCTGGGAGTTGGTCCCTGAAGAGGAACGCAAGCGAAAGGAAAGCCGCCCCGAAAACGAAGTCTTCACGTTCGATGTTCGGATATTCGACTCCCAAGGTCAGCCCGTGACGATTCCACCCGAACTGACGATCACCCACAGTTCATGGATCAGCCGCTTCGCCCACCGCCCGAATCTGATCGATTCCATCCGCGACTACATCTTTATCCCGGTGCAGGTGTTAAAAGAGCTGCACCGCAAGCCTCCTGCCGAGGAAATCTACATGGCGGCACACTCCATGCTGGAATATGTGGAGAAGGAAAACCCGCAATATTTCAACTATCGCTATGGTTATGAAGACGGCGGAGCGTTCCACCAGAGTTTTCGTCAACTTCGTGACTTGATGAAATGGGTTATGGAGAAAAATTATCAAGTGGAGGCTGAAGCTCGTTACGAGTACACAGACCCACAGTCGGGAGAACGACACGTACTTCACGTCCCGCAGGAAATTGAACAATGGTAGCTAACCACAGAGACGCGGAGTCACAGAGAATTTAAATGATGTTCTCCGTGCTTCAGTGTCTCCGTGGTTAGAATTGAAAATAAAGAAGCTCTTCACTGATCGACTTGGTAAAGAATTTCAAGGAAAGGTAAATTTATTTCATCCATGAGTGCATCAACCAACAAAATCCCATCTGGGAAATTACCCACCCGCTTCAAAATGCTTTTCAGCACAGGCGACCTGAGCACGAGCATTCCGCTGGCAATATTGGCATTCTTTCAACTTTACTTCCTGACCGACATTGCCCGCCTGAGGCCCGACTATGCCGCGTGGGCAGTTGCCCTGCCGCGCTTGTGGGATGCTGTAAACGATCCCCTCTTTGGTATGTTCTCCGACCGATTACGCACGCGTTGGGGTCGCCGTCGTGCGCTGTTGCTTTTTGGTTCAGTGCCGCTGGGCTTAAGTTTCATGTTCCTGTGGTTCGTGCCGTCCTTCGATCAACTAGGGCTGGCAATTTACTATGCGATTGCATTCATCGTTTTCGACACGGCTTTCACCGTTGTCCATGTGGGATACAACGCTCTAACCCCTGAAATGACATCCGATTACGACGAGCGCAGTTCTCTTAACGGCTATCGCATGGTCTTCTCGATCAGCGGCACACTCGGCGCGATCATCCTTGCCACCGTGCTCGGCTGGTATATCAGTGATGCGAGAATGTTATTCGCCTATCTCGGCATTGGGCTGGGCCTGGTCTCCATCATCCCGCCGCTGGTTGTCTTCCGCATCACGCACGAAACACCCGCCGATGAACAAGCGCTTCCGTGGAAACAGTCTATCAAGATGACACTCACCAATCGTCCCTTTCGCCTCGTGATGGGGCTCTACCTTCTTTCATGGACAACCGCCAGCATCCTTGCCGCCATACTGGTGTATTTCGCCAACTACCGTCTGCGCGTACCTGAGCAAGCCAACTATTTCGTTTTGGTTGCACAAAGTTCGGCGATCATCTTCATTCCTGTTTGGGTTTGGGTCGCCAAAAAACTGGACAAACGCCGCGCATTCATCATCGGCACACTTATATGGATCGTCGTTCTGCTCGGTATCTCTGCTCTCCCCGCCGATGCCGTTGGATTAGCCTACGTCCTCGCTGTACTCTCTGGCTCAGGCATCGCCACAGCCTACGTCCTGCCCTGGTCCATGATCCCTGACATCATAGAACACGACCAACTGCGCACAGGTCAACGCCGTGAGGGATCGTATTACGCTTTCGCTTCGTTCTTTCAAAAGCTGGGGACTGCCCTCGCACTTTGGGGGATGGGACAAGCCCTCGCCGCCACAGGTTATATCACCCCAGATGCAAGCGCCGCATCATTACCTGTTCACCCAGAGACAGCAGTCCAAGCCATCCGCGTCTTTGCTGGACCGATACCGGCTGTCTTGTTGATCCTAGCAGTTTTCTTCGCCTGGAACTATCCGATCACGCGTGAAGCGCACGAGGCTACATTACAGGAACTCAGGGTCAGCGAAGCCGCGGACTAGGTCACCTGGGAATCTCAGCAATATCTGCCATCGCTGGCTTAGTTATCCTTGCGCTTGGCATTTACATATTCAAAAAAGGACAACAACCTAATGTTGCTATTGTCCTTATGGTTCTAGGTGTCACAGTAGCCGTCGCTCCTGTAACTTTGATTTATCTGTTACTGGATTAACTCCCCCACAGATCTTTCGACACATCCCCCATCCCCAATTCGATCAACTTCTCGCGCGTGGGCATGCCTGATTCTTTATCCCAGCCACGAGCCTCGTAATAAGCATACAACATTCCTGCAATATCAGGGACAAATCCCTCGGAGCCACCGTCGGGGAACGGTGTCAGTAACGCTTTGGGGAGTTTGTCGTTGCCGCGGGTCAATCCCAGGCGGTTGTTGATCGCACGTTTGATGTTCCATGAGCGCTCGCCGAATTTCATCAGATCATCCACAGACCAGTCCAGTCCACAGGCGGCGTTGATGAGCGCAACCTTTTGCTTCGGCTCGACGTTCGCAAAGATACACATAACGATTGCATTATCCACCGAGCGCCAATTTTGATGCCGCGCTACGTTTCCGGCCTTTTCTGCCTGCGCATGCCTTTCGATAAACTTGATGCCCAATTCCTCCTGCGAATGCCCCCAATCCACGAAGAAATAATCGGACTGGTTATGGCATGCCCCGCGTGGACTGGTCGCGTACGAGAGTGCCATCCCCGATACACCGCGCGGATCGTGATAAGCGACTTCAAGTCCGTTCACCTGCACGGCTTCCTCTTCCACGCCGAAGTGCGCGGCAAATCGTTTCGATCCCTGCGCAAGAAGGTCGCCGATCCCCTCGCGTGAACCGGTCAACCGTACCAGTTCTTCGATGGCATCCACGTCCCCCCATTTCAGTTCAGTGCCGCCTGTATCTTCCTTCGTAATGATCCCCTTTTCGTACAAAAGGAACGCCAGACCAATCGTGTTGCTTGCGCTGATCGTGTCCATGCCATAACGGTCGCACAACTCGCCCAAATCTACAATGGACTCAAGATTATTGTTCAGCAGGTTCGCGCCAAAGCCGACCATCGTTTCATGCTCGGGACCCTTGCGCTTTATTACATCGTCCGGCAATTTTACCACCCGCCCGCAGGCGATAACGCACCCCTGGCAGGCGCTGCGTCCGACCAGGATGGTCTCGCTCATCTTCGCACCGGAGACATCGTCCACCTGCGGGAACGATCCGCTTGAATAGTATTTGACCGGCATCGCCCCAAGGTATTCCGCGTAATTGGCCGCACCGGCCGTCCCCACCTCACGAATCACCTTCGCTTCGTTATCATCCCGCAATTTGCGATTTGCATGCGAGCGGAGTGATTTGTATTTCGCTAGATCGAACACAGAGATCTCGTTCTCCCCATGCACCGCAACCGCTTTGAGATTCTTGGCTCCCATGACGGCGCCCATGCCGGTCCGTCCGGCCATGCGTCCATGGTCGCACATGATTGATGCAAACAGAACCGCCTTCTCTCCAGCCGGCCCGATGACACAGACTCTCGCCGTCTTCTCGCCAATCTCCTCCTTGATCTTGTCCTGCGTTGTGTACGTATTCTGACCCCACAGATGCGCCGCATCACGGACCTCCAATTTGTTCCCGTTTAACCAGAGAAATACCGGTACTGACGCCTTACCTGTAATCCAAAGACCATCATAGCCTGCCTTGCGTAGCTCCGGTCCCCAATGCCCGCCGATGTTCGACTCCGCCCATAACCTGGTTGCCGGGCTTTTGCCGCAGATGACGAACCGTCCCGTTGTCGGACCGGATGTGCCCGTCATGGGGCCTACCAAAAATAACAGCGGCGCCTCAGCTGTAAGCGCATCCAATTCCGGGGTTAAATGCTTGTACAAAATCCGAGCGGCGAGTGATGCGCCGCCCAGAAAATCTTTTTGCCATTTTTCAGGGATCTTGTATTCTTCTGTCTTCCCCGTTGTGAGGTCTATTTTGAGAATGGGTTGCATATAGTTCATGCGTCAATGCGAGTGAGCGTTATTAAGCGAGCGAAGCAATCTCCCTGTCAGCGGGGCAACTTGCCTCTGGACTTCGACGCTGTCGCGTCTCACCCCTCGCAATGACATGCTACATAATCTCGTCTGTTGCTTCCTGCACAACACGGACAAAATCCAGCACAGTTGGCACATTGCGCATCATATATCCCATGCTCCCTTTGACCTTTAATTTACTCGTCATCATGGCTGTCATCGGATTCAACTTCCCGGACAGGATGGCGGTGATATTGTTGTAGGTTGCGGTCAATGTAAAGACCGGGTTTGGGTAGGATTCCGTCGAAGGATTGTAGTCCACTTTTCGGCAGGCTCCATGCCACAGGTCCAGGTAGAACGTGAGTTGTTCCTTGAGATTCCCCTCCGGCTCGATGACAAAGACCAGGTCCCCTTCCCAATTCTGTGCAATGCCGACATATTTTTCATCCGAATTGATTTTTGCTTCCAACCCCTTAAGCCATTCTTCACTTGGAAAGATTGCCGTCACGGTACATGCCTCCAGTAATTTGATGATGTAATTTTACCATTTGAAAATAAGGAACATGAACACTTGCATATTTGAAAAAAATGGTCTATGCTTAAGCACTGAGATGGAAGGCTGAAACGTCTCGAGGCAATTAATTGCCTTATCCCAAACCCATCAATTGGAGGAGTAATAATGAAGAAACTGTCTAACGTAATTGTCGTGACGATGGTTGCGGTATTTGTGCTTGCCGCCTGTGGAGGCGGAGGCTCGACCGCAGACAACCTGCTGGACGCCGTCAAAGAACGCGGCTACATTCTGGTCTCGACCGACCCAAACTATGAGCCGCAGTCGTTCCTCAACACGGACGGAAATCGTCCTGCTGACTCTAAATGCCCGTCTGATGCCCTCACAACCGCCGAAATGCAGGGCTTTGATGTTGATGTGGCAATCGCAGTTGGCGAGGGGCTCGGTGTTGAAACTTGTTTTGCCACGCCGGATTGGGATATCATCACCGCTGGTAGTTGGGCAGACAAATGGGATGTGAGCATCGGCTCGATGACCGTCACCACTGCCCGCCAACAGGTGCTCGATTTCAGCGTTCCATATTATTACACCCCCGCCATGATCGCGGTACGCGCGGATGCGGGGATCAATTCACTGGCTGACCTCGAGGGACAGGCTCTGTGTGTCGGCACATCCACCACATATGAGTTTTGGCTCAGCGGCGATAAGGAAGGTCTCGGCTTGCCCGAAGCATCCATCTATGCCACAGCTCCCAACGTAACCATCGTCCCGCTCCCGACCGACCAGGAATGTGCGCAAGCCATTGGCGCCGGCCGTGAGGATTTCGTCGGTTATGTAACTTCTGATACAGTAGTAAACGCCAATATTGCGGCTGGGTTCCCGGTTATGAAACTCGGTTCTGCTGTGTACTCGGAAGACCTTGCCGCGGCGTTCGACAAGTCATCCACCCTGCCCACCGACACTCTGCGCGCAGAAGTTGACAAGATCATCACTGCCATGCACAGCGATGGACGCCTGTCCGCGCTTTCCATGGAGTGGTTTGGTAAAGATATCACCAAGGTTCCTTAAATCACCAAGAACACCGTACGTTCAGGAGGGAGGCGGGATAATACATCCCGCTTCCCTCTCCAAATTTGTCTTCTCCTCGAAAGGAGTAAGCAGTATGAGCGTGAGCAGGCAACCGAACCAAATCCCGGGACAAACACACGCCGAACAACTTTACGCATCTGATATACGGAAATCCCGGCAATTCAACATGTGGGTGTCCATTACCTGGGGAGGATTATTCCTTTTCCTTGTCTATTTATTCAGTGGTCAAAGTTTTCTTGGGTTTGAAACGATCGAGTTAAACCTCGAATTTATCCAGAAAAATTTCCTGTTCATTGCCGGGGGATTGGGCCAAACCCTTCTTGTATCATTCCTTTCCATTGCTTTGGCAATCGTGCTTGCGCTCATTGCCGCGCTTGGGCGGCTCTCAAAATTCCCGCCATTCTATGCACTGAGCACTTTTTATGTTTCACTCATACGCGGGACGCCACTATATCTGCAAATCTTCTTCTTCTTCCTAGCGTTGCCGCAACTGGGCATTGTTCTAACAGGACTGTTTGCCGGGGTTCTCGCACTTGGCCTTAACTACGGCGCGTACATGAGTGAGATATTCCGCGCCGGGCTTGCATCGGTGGGCAGAGGTCAGCGTGAAGCAGCGATCGCGCTAGGGATGACTCCCTGGCAAACCATGCAGCGAGTCATCCTGCCACAGGCGTTAAAATTTGCAATCCCACCCATTGGGAACGATTTCATCGCCATGACCAAAGACTCGGCGTTGGTTTCCGCTACCGGCTTCGTCCATGAAGTAATGTGGCGGGCTACAAGGGTGGGGCGCGCCCAGTTCAATAACCTGGAAGCGCTCATCATGGCGGCGGTCTTCTATTGGGTGATGACCATTATGTTGACCTATGTCCAAAGCATTATCGAAGCGCGCCTCGCTAAAGGAGACCGCTAGCATGG
>DATDAG010000109.1:0-5313 GCA_036525495.1 Anaerolineales bacterium | reverse complement strand
CTGCCTCACTTCTGAACCGGTGGCCTGCTGAATCTGTTCGGGAGTGGCAAGAGAAAGATTCTTCAGGCCAAATCTTTTCTTGATCTTTTTGTAGGACAGGCGGGTATCGCCGCGGATAATGGCGACCAGATACCCTTCATCCGCCCGGAGAACCAGGGCAGGCGCCATATTTGCCAGTCCCCCAACCCCCCGTTCAACCCCGTCCTGAGCCGACTCGATGGCCTGATCATGGGCGTGGATGGTGTAATTTATCCCTGCCGCATCAAGGGTTTCCCGAAGCCGGTCAACAGGCGTTGAGTGCTGATTCGCGCGGGGTGCTTGGTTTTGAATATTGTCCATGAAAATTTATCCTTTTGGGTCTGCTACAATAACGACAACATGACCCTTTTTGTGCCCCGATTCGACATATCGGTGCGCCTCGGCAGCCTGTTCCAATGAAAAGCATTGGTCTATGACCGCTTTCACAGTTCCTGCCTCAACCAGGTTTTTGAGAAAGGTGAAATCCTCTGCCTGCCGGGCTGCCATTCTTGGCACCCAGAAAATAACCTGCTTGCCGCGCCTCCACGCGCTCCATTGCCCCTGGAATATCTGCGGCATCTGGGGGACAGCCGTCACGTAGCGTCCTTTGAGGTTCAACCGATTCAGAATATCCGCCAATGGACGTTTACCGATCATGTCGAAAATCACATCATAGGTTTCACTGCCCTGGGTGAAGTCTTTCTGGGTGTAATCAATGACGAAATCGGCTCCAATCGAGCGCAGCATATCCAGTTTCGCCGCGCTGTCCACGCCTGTTACCTCAGCCCCGAAATGCCTGGCAATCTGTACCACATATGTGCCCATACTTCCGCCTGCGCCATTGATTAGTACTCTGTCCCCTCTCTGGATATTCGCTCGCCGGAAGAGATACACTGCGTCGAGTCCGCCAACAGGAAGGGTGGCAGCTTCCTCGTAAGTCATGTTGGCGGGCTTTATGAACAGTGTCCCTCTTTCGGACAGACAGATATACTCTGCATAGGCACCCAAACGAAGGCCGGACCATGCGAGGATCTGGTCACCCTTTCGGAACCGTGTGACCCTGCGGCCGACGGTTTCAACTTCCCCGGCCAGATCCTGTCCCGGGATGACAATGGCTGGGCGACTGGGATGAAGAGACCGAAATGCATCAGACTCTTTTGAACGGCCAGCCACAAAGTCCGTTGCCATAGCAGTTGTCGCATGAATTCTGATCAGGACTTCGTGGTCCTTCGGGACAGGTCTCGCCACCTCCCGAAGTTGAAGGACCTCGGGTGATCCGGGATTCGAATATGCCATCGCTTTCATGAGCGTACCCTAATTTGACAGGTCATTTTTCATCAGCCTACTTGAAAAACGATTTTGGCCCTGGCATGCCCTTCCGCAAGATACCGCATAACCGTGGGAGCCTCATGCAATGGATAATTCTTTTCGATCACGGGCGCGATTTTTCCCGCTTCGAGAAGTTCCTTCAAGCAGAGCAGGTCTTTTTGGTTGACCGTCGCGATCCCCATGGATGCCAATCTCTTCCCATTTCTCCGCGACATGAAAGGTCCCACAAACATGGCTTGAAAGATCTGAGGCAATGTGCCTCCCGCACAGATATACAGCCCTTGCGGATTCAGCGCGCGCTGATACGTGGAAAGCGGATGAAATCCATTCACGGCAAAGATCAGATCATAGTGCTGACTGCCTTGCGTGAAATCTTCCCTGGCGTAGTCAATGACATGATCTGCGCCGATGGAGCGCGCCATATCCAGGTTCCGCGCACTGCACACGGCGGTCACTTCGGCGCCGAAGGCTTTGGCGATCTGCACCGCGAACGTGCCGACGCCTCCTGCAGCACCGTTGACAAGAACCGTTTGCCCAGACTGAACCCGTCCCTTGTCGCGCAGGCCCCGCAGGGCGGTGACTGCCGCAACGGGAACAGCTGCAGCGGCTTCAAAGGAAAGATTCCGCGGCTTAAGAGCCAGCTTGTTTTCAACGGCGCACGCATACTCGGCAAACCCGCCCTTCATCCCGGCAGCTACCCCGAAGACCTCATCGCCCGGTCGGAGCTGCTTCACGTTCGCGCCAACCGCTTCGACGACGCCGGCAATGTCCGCGCCAATCGCCTTGCCTACCGATTTGAAGATTTTCTCTTCCATGAACCGATCCATGTCGGACAACTTCTCGAAGCGTCGATAATCCAGCGCGTTTGCAGAGGCTGCATGAACTTTTACCAGGACTTGATCCTCCTTGGGCTCAGGTTTTGCAAGCTCCCTGAGTTGAAGGACATCCGGCGGACCATATTGGGTGTAATCGATCGCTTTCATTTTTTTCTCCTTGTATTTTTAATCACTCGCGAATGCAGCCTGGTGGATTGGATTATGCGTTTGTTGACCTAGCTTGTAGAATCTCCAACCAACGATCAAGTACCAGATCGTGGCAAGGAAGGCATTGATGATATGCACAATCCCCCAAGCGCCCAGGAACGGGTCGGCCATTGCAATAATCCCGGTAGCAGCCACAGCCAGGCCCAGATAAGCCGTACGTTTGCTGAAGACTCCCTTAAACATAGCCAGACTGGCAAAGAGCGCGCCCAGCGACGGGATCACGATCGAGTAGAGGTTCGGCAGAAGAGAATCCAGCACCGCGGATGAAGCATAGGCGGCGTTGATAATAGCTGTCCTCTGTGCCTCGGATGCAGCTGCTGCGTAGAGACTACTAAGATCGAATAGCGCAGCATGGTTAGGCCATAAAACTCCCAGGTCCAGGACAACAAACAATCCCTTGCAGGCGACTGCCAGCAGTATCATGCTCTGGGCGATCTTCTTCAAGGACTGGTATAGTGCCAGTTGGATAACCACATAGAAAAGATCGCTAATTACCATGAGCCAAAGGATGCCCCACCAAGCAGTCTCGCGGCCGGCGTAATGGATGAGCCGCGCCTCGGCGCCAAACGGCTCAGGTCCTCCCGCGGCAGCATAAAACGGAAAGGCGAGGAACCATACGATCACCAGAAGGAACGCGGCGATACCGCCCACGCGATAGATCCATTTCCCATCCGGATCAGCTGTGAGTTGTGTTTTATCGTTCATTTCATTTCTCCTTTTTGAATTACTGACTTGCCGGACTCTTGGCCAAGCCCGGGACAAGACTCAACACGATTGACCGAAACCAGAGGCATTCCCAGATCGCGAATTTTTTTCAGCAATCCAAACAAGGCTGCCTGATCGACGACCGGCCCGGTCAAGAGCGTGTCACCGTACTCTTCCAGGGTGACAGACAGATCCGAAAACCAATCTGCCCATTGATCATCCAGATGACCTTCAATCCTGATCTGATAGATCATTAGCTGGCTTGGATCAGTTTTATGTTTGGGTTCGTTTGTCATTATCTGTACCTTCGTCGCCGGTCATTGCAGTTCGCGGTGTTCGATAAATGTACAGGTAATATACCGACGGTATGGTATCGACGTACAGATACTTAAGTATTGAGATAAGGTATTGTTTAGGGATTACCTGTAAACCATGAAAAATTTCTTCCCCCTGCTCATGAGCCTGATGACTGCCAGTGAATCACCCAAACAAAAACAGCCCACCTCGACCAACAATCGAGGTGGGCTGCACTTTGCGTTTGAAGGATTACTGTCGCCAGGAGAAGAACATGGGGTCTCCCAGATAATTATCGTCTACCACAAAGGGATCCAGGTGCGGGATGGTCAGCGGCGCAGCCTGCCCCGTCTCCAGCGACACAACCACGAAGTGGGTAAAGCCTTCGTAAACCAGCATGAGAAGGTACTTATTATCGCGGGAAAATTGAAGATCCGTGTAATGGGGTGTCATGAACGTATCGTCCGCCACATACACTTCCCGCGTCTCAGGATGGACACCGAAAGTATCGGCTGATACATCCAATTGAGTGGTGCGGGGGGCAACGTACAGGCGGCGGAGATTGGCGAATGCCACCTGTGTACCGTCTGGCGACCAGGCGAAAGGATAGACAGACGAAGAGGTATTGGAGAACGTTCCGAACGAGTGGATCACGCTCCCATCCAGCGCGAGTACGTCAACCGCCCTCTGCGGACTGCCGCCGGTTCGGGTCGTGCTGTCCGCGGTAAGCAGGGAACCGCCATCAGGCGACAGGGCGTAATTCACCAGGCGAGAGGATTTGAACAGGGTCGTCACCTGTCCATCCAAACTCAATTTTTCGACAACGTGCGAGAAATCTTCCAAGCCAGGATTGAGCCACGAGGTGGGATTGATATCATGTTTCAAAAGGAGGCTGTCGCCAACCCAACCGAGAAGGTGTCCACCGTCACCCACGCGTTGCAATCCACTGCCATCAGGATGGATAATATAAACGCCATCATCCGCCTGGGGTGGATGAATCACCAGCCCACCCGAAGTGGCATAAAAAGCAATCCACTGTCCATCAGGTGACCAATTAACATTTGATAAAAACTTGCGATCAGCGCTGTAGAATTCACGCCAGGTGTCCGTCTGGGAGTCGAACAGGTAAAGCGTGGACGGGGAAATGTTCAGGTCCTCCAACTTGCCCGCCCTGAACTGCTCATACTCCTCATCCGTCAAGCCTCTGGTGAAATCATCGGGCGGTTTGACGATGATCACGCCATAGCGTCCATCCGGTGACCAGGTCAGCAAACGCACGCCGCCGCTGTAAGATGTGGGGAGCATAACCTGCGTGTCGAAAGGTGTCGGCACATTTTCAGGCGCAGGACATTCGATCAAGCCGACCACGCACGATCCTGGAAGACGAACCAAACGCGTGATGAACTTATCGATCGGAATGTCGGGGTCAGGCTGGGAGGCAAAGTCAGGCACGATGACGGAGAAGTACAACTCGCCGTATGGATCGCCTGGCTCTTCAGTGGGTACGAACGTGGGGATTGGCGTGGGACCATCAACAGGTGTTGATTCAATGCCAGGAGGCGGAATCAAGATGGGGGTGGATGGCGGCGTAGGTGTTTCTACGCCAACCTGGAATGTGCCATTGGAGGCGAATAGATTCGCCACCAACAGAGTTCCAGCAGAGAGAAGGGTGTAGAGGATTTTTTTCATGGTTGCTCCTTTGTGTAGGGTTACAGGAGCATTTATATTTATTTCCTGTCACAAGCGGGACACAGCCATGTCACAACTTGGTGACATCATTTTCGGCGCGTTACGGGCAGGCGCATGGTGAAGATCGTGCCGTGTTCACTATCCTGCTGACTGCGCAATGTCAACTCGCCCCCATGCAACTCGACAATGCGCTTGACGAACGACAGGCCGAGTCCACTTCCCTCGATGCCGCGCG
>DATDAG010000108.1:0-2842 GCA_036525495.1 Anaerolineales bacterium | reverse complement strand
GCCTGGAACTTCGGGTCGGATGCAAACGGCGAAGCTGCCGCGCCAAGGAAGAATTTCGGCGGAAACTTGAGCGGTCTGCCGTCAAGGTAATGACCTTCATCCCGCATACGACGCAATATCCAGATCATTTGGATGGCATCGAGATCGTTGATGTCCATGCGTCCGCGCGGTTGGGGAGCCAAAACTGCACTGTCGCCTGTAACGCACAACACGTTGCGCACGCCCATCGCTGTCGTGCCGAGGATCTCGCCTTGCAAACTCGCGCGTGTGCGGTCGCGTGCGGCGATCTGTAATACAGGTTCGGCTCCATACTCGATAGCGAACTTGGAGCCAGCCCAGGATGTCATGCGCGGCGTGGCGGAGGCGTTATCTGTAAAGTTGATGGAAGTTACATATGGCTTAACGAGGTTGATGTTTTCGATCAGTTTCTTCGTCGCCATGCTCAACGGAGGCGCGATCTCACAGACCGCGACGAATTCTCCACCCTTAAGCGCTTTCTCGAGGTTAGAAACAGGTTCGGTGTACGCGGGAGCGTGGTACTTGTCGTCGCCCTGCCACCAATCTGGCTGGCGGACATTGCGGAAGATCAGGTTCCACGTCTTCCAGCGTTTCCCTCCCTGGTCAAGGATGATGCTTTTCATTACCTTGCCTGTGCCGTTCTTCTTGATCTCCTCGACAACGTCCTTCCATGTTTCCGTGCCAACCTTTTCCCAATCCAGCGGAGGGAGCACCTCGAGCAATTTTTCCTCGCGTCCCATATTGTGTGCGCGTTCGAATATCTTGTACCAAATACAGGGGCGGGATTTGTCCACATAGCAGTGTTCAGGCGTAGAACCTCCGCACGGACCATTGCGCAGCCCCTTCGGGCATTCCATCGGGCAGATGAACGCCGTCTCCTGTAGGAGGCAGTTGCCGCACATGCGACAGCCGAAGAGCGGTCCCTTGATCATGTACTCAAAATCTTCCATCAGCCTGTGGCTGAGAGGCTCCTCCTTAAATGGGGAATAGGCTGGTTGCCAGCGTCTTCCTGGGGTAAAGATGGGCATGGTTCCTCCAATGAGGTGTCAGGTATCACGTTTCAGATTCAACCACCTGATACCTGATAAGTAAAACCTGACACTTAATTCAACAAATACGAATCTGCGTAAATAACCTTGTTCAACAAAATCTGTGTCGTCTTCCAAATCGCAGATTGATCAGGATCAGACAGGTCAAAGTCTTCCATCTGTGGTTCATCGCTGTTCGCAATTCTCTCTGCAATCTTATTGTAGACATTTGCCAGCGGATTGCTAGTGTCTTTTGTCTCTATCCAGCGGATGACATCATTCTGCTCTTCATCGAACGGGTTGGCGATCATCATCTGCAAACCGACTCCCATCAGCATGGCGAGATAGACGCGATTCATGAGCGGGCGATTCTCGTTCGGAACGGCATTCGACACGTTACTCAAACCGACCGAGATCATCGGTGATGGGTCCCATGCGTATTGAAGAGTCCGTACTGTTTCGATGAGATGCGGGCAATATTGCTGGCATCCGCTTACAGTAAGGACGAGCGGGTCAATGATGAGATTCTCCATCGGATAATCGATCTCCATCATGCGAGGAATTAACGTCTCGATGGCGATGTTGACGCGTGCATCCGCTTCGACAGGAATGCCTTCGCTCTTCATCGTCAATGCAATGATCTTGGCATTGTATTTCTTTGCCAGCAGAGGTACCTTCTCCAGCCGCTCAGGCTCCGCTGATGTAGAGTTAAGGATCGGCTGTGCCTTCGTGATCTTCTGCAACGCGGCTTCCATGCCATTAACATTCGTCGTGTCAATCGAAAGCGGCACATCCACAACGGTCTCGACCGTTTCAACCATCCATGGGAAGACCTCCGCCCAATCCTTCTTACGCGGGCCGAGATTAATGTCGATGGCTTGAGCCCCCGCTTCCACCTGCTTGACCGCCAAATCCATGAAGAACTCACGGTCGCGGTTCTTCAACGCCTCCTTCACTTTCTCCGAGATGATGTGGATGTTCTCTCCAATGATGTACATGGTTCCTCCAATCTTTGGTGAACGGAACACGCAACACACTCCTCATGTCTCGTATTCCGTTTCATGCTTTTTGTAACGCCTCTTCCACGGATGGAAACTTGCTCAAATCCGTGTGCGGCAAAAACAATGCGGACGTAAATGCATCATAAAAACGATTGTCCGCTGAAAGTTCGATATATGTCATACGCTTTGCGATCTCGGTCACCTGCTCACGCTTGCGCCAATCAAGCAATGCCAAATATGCGCCTTTCACCGATGTGTTGCCAAGAAAATCAAATTGTTCCCACGGCATGTCGGGCAGTAATCCGATCTGCACTGCTTTTTCCACGTTGATGTATTTTCCGAACGAGCCGCCCACTAACACATTCGAAACACTTTCCAGCGGGATACCCACGTTTTCTGCAAGAACCGTGAACCCCGCATAGATGGCGGCTTTAGCGCGCAACAAGTTGTCGACATCGACTCTGGATAGGACAATGTCTTCACCTGATTCGGACTCTACACCCCAAGCCACCACATACTCTCCGCCATGCGCTCCTTCACGGACCCTCGAACTGTTCACTGACAAATTGACATTTCCGCCCTTATCCAGAATCCCAGTTATGAACGCCTCCGAAAGCAGGGAAATCAACCCGCTTCCACAAATTCCCTTCGGCTTGCCTCCGCCGATGACGCGGTAAGTCGGTTCGAGTGTGTCACTGTTGATCCAAACTTCTTCAATTGCACCTTGAGTCGCGCGCATCCCGTTGACGACGCCCGCACCTTCAAATGCTGGACCCGCTGAACATGCACAGGTCA
>DATDAG010000107.1:0-5685 GCA_036525495.1 Anaerolineales bacterium | reverse complement strand
TATCTTTTTACCGCTCGTTTCATTATCAAAGTGATTTTAGTCTTACTCGGAAAATCGAAATCCAAGTTTAGCCAATCTTGTGACACTTCGTAGAGCGACGGCGGATTATAGCACGCAATTTCGAGTAATACAAGCAGAATTGTGCTGATGGGTCATGCAGCCTGAGGCGCTTTACAAGGTGGCTTCGATGGAGTCGGTATGAGCACTCACCTTGCTCAACCACCGTACTTACCCATATTTCCGTATCGCCAGCACTGCATTGTGGCCGCCAAATCCGAAAGCATTGCTAATCGCAAGCGTGATTTTCTTCTCACGCGCCTGGTTCGGTACGTAGTCCAGGTCACATTCGGGATCAGGTGTTTCATAATGAATGGTCGGCGGCAAGATGCCATCGCGGATCGCCTGTACGCAAAAAATGACCTCCAACGCGCCGGTCGCGCCCATCATGTGCCCGGTCATGGATTTGGTTGACGAGGTCGGGATCTGGTACGCCCGTTCACCGAACACGGATTTAACCGCACGCGTCTCAGACAGGTCGTTTAACGAGGTGCCTGTGCCGTGCGCATTGATGTATCCCAGTTCGTCATCGTTCGCCTGCGCGGAGTCGAGCGCCATACGCATCGCCGCTGCGCCTCCGTCTCCGTTCTCATGGGGAGCCGTCACATGGAAGGCATCCGCGGTGGCACCATAACCGGCAAGTTCCGCAAGAATGTTTGCACCGCGTTTCTTCGCGCTTGATTCGCGTTCCAGCACCAGCACCCCCGCCCCTTCCCCCATTACCAAGCCATCACGGTTCTTGTCGAACGGCTGGGGTGTCATCGAATAATCATCATTCCGACGCGACATCGCACCCACACGGTCAAATGCCGCGACGCCCACTGAGCAGATCGTCGTCTCCGCCGCGCCGGTCACCGCCGCGTCGATCATCCCCGCCTTCAGCATCAGGAATGCTGTTCCTATTCCATCCACGCCAGACGCGCACGCCGACGCGACAGAAAAACATGGTCCCTTGATCTGGTTGTCAATTGCGATCATCCCTGCCGCGCCGTTCGGCATAAGCATGGGAATCAGGAACGGGCTTACGCGGCGCGGTCCTTCTGTAAAATTTGTGATCACGGCATCACTCAGCGACTTGATCCCCCCAACCGCAGAAGACACAAGCACACCGATCCTTCCAGAATTCTCATCCGTAATTTCCAAGCCTGAATTGGCAAGCGCGTCCTTCGCCGCGGCAACGCCGAATTGCTCGAAGCGGTCACGTCGGCGCGCCTCTTTCGGGTCCATGTATTGATCCGGGGCAAAGTTCTTCACCTCCGCCGCGAAGTGGACATTCAGCAGGGACGGGTCGAACAATGTGATAGGACCCACTCCTGAAGCGCCATTGACCGCGTTCTTCCAACTCTCCTCTACAGTCAACCCCAACGGATTGACGGTCCCCATTCCAGTAATAACTACTTTTTCCATTCTTCCCTCGCAATCAAAATTATAAATCATGATTAAGTAAACCCCACATCTATTTATACGTCACGCAAAGGATCAGCAACACTTCTTACCAATTCGACAGTAGATTCAACTGAAAGGCATTGTCCTAATTTATCCCTTTTCCTACTCACCTGCCTTCGGCACATACTCCCCCTCCACCCAAAACTGGTCGTCCGGGCTGACTTCCTTTTTCCAAACCGGCACGATCTCCTTCAAGCGGTCAATGCCGTAACGAGCGGCTTCAAAGACACCAGTATCACGATGCGCGGCAGTGCAGGCAATCAAGACAGTCGGCGTTTTTGGATACAACTTACCAATGCGCTGGACAATCGCGATCCCTTCAACGGAGCCCCATTTTGCGCGGATCTCATCCGCCACTTGTTTCATCTTCGCTTCCGCCATTGGGATATAAGCTTCGTATTCAAGATATTTCGTCTCGTGCGCCTCGCCGCGAATCGTTTCGCCGCGTACCATGCCGGTAAAAATCGCCGCCGCGCCCGTGGATGTGAGCGTGATCTGCGCCAGCAAGTCGTTCAGGTCTATTTCGTCTTCAGTGACAGAATAGATCGTTGGATAGTTGTCAGGTTGCATGTAGACAATCATCCTCCCGACACCGGCGGAAACATTGCCATTTCAGCATTGGGAGGGATGACCGCCTCATCGAACGCATATTCGCGGTCGATGGTAATCAACACACTCTTCATGGAATCCTTCAGGCTGGGATATTCCACTGCGATCTTTTCCTTCAAACCCAACACGGTCAGCCCATCGGGAATATCCAAGTCTATAGACTTGGTTCCCGCGCGGTCGCGGATGGTTGCAAAAAACAATAATTTTACTCGGTTCATTTTCATCTAAATCCAAATATCATTTGCAGTTGTTCTTTCACTGACAACACCGCCTGTATTAACTGTACCTGCCGGTTCGACCAGCAGAATATGGCACTCATCACGTGCAACAGGCTTGTGCTCCACACCTTTGGGAACAACATACAATTCGCCTTCATTCAACGTCACCATGTTCTCACGGAAATGAATTTCCAGTTGACCTTTCACAACCAGAAACACTTCGTCCGTTTCAAGGTGGTCGTGCCAGACGAACTCTCCCTGCACCTTTGCCAGTTTGAAATGATAATCATTCATCTGCGCGATGATCCTTGGCGACCAATGCTCGGAGAATTTTGAGAGTTTATCTTGAAGGTTTACGGTTTGGTATTCCATCATATCCTCGTTACTTTAGGCAGGGCATTCTGCCCCTGCACAATAATTTATTCATTCACCACATCACCGCTTTGACCGCCATGCTTTTCGATCAAGCGGATATTCTGAATCCTCATCGTCTTTTCGACGGCTTTCGCCATATCATAGACTGTCAGTGCGGCAATAGAGACTGCGGTCAACGCTTCCATTTCCACGCCGGTTTTGCCGGTCACTTTTGCGGTAGCGGTAATGACCACACCGGGGAGTGAATCATCCAGTGCGAGATCCACGTCGATTTTAGAGAGAGGAAGAGGATGACATAACGGGATCAGGTCTGAGGTCCGTTTTGAAGCGGTGATGCCCGCGATCTGCGCGATGGTCAGTACGTCACCTTTTTTAATTTGTCCCGCACGGATCAAGTCCAGCGTCTCTTGCTTCATGTGGACTTCGCCGCGCGCAACCGCGATCCGTTCAGTATCAGGTTTGTGACCGACATCCACCATTTTGGCGCGGCCTTGGTCATCAAGATGAGTCAGTTTATTCGGCATTTTGAGATTATATCGTATATAATTCACCCCCTATGGAAAACCTGCTGGGACGCCAATTGAATTACAGGGTACAAACGCCCGTATACGAAGGACCGCTTGACCTTCTGCTCAACCTGATCGAGCACGCCGAACTGGATATTACAACTGTCTCGCTCGCGTCAGTGACCGATCAATATCTCGCACACATCAACGGCATGGAAGAACTTAATGCAGATGAAATCTCGGCCTTCCTGGTGATCGCGGCAAAGTTGATCCAGATCAAATCGGAGGCGTTGTTGCCAAGACCGCCCGCAAGGGAAGTTGGCGAAGAAGACGCAGGACAATCACTGGTTGACCAGTTGAAGCTATACAAACGTTTCAAAGAGATCGGGGGATGGCTGAACGCTCGCGAACAAGCCAACCTGCGTACGTACCTGCGCGTGGCTCCGCCCCCCAAGGTGGAACCGAAACTCGATCTTTCGAATATTACGCTCGAAAAACTTGTCGCCGCGGCAGAGGAGGTGTTTGCGCGCGAGAAAGCAAAGAAACCGCTCGCCAGTGTGATCGCCGCGCCGCGTGTGACCATCCGCGAAAAGATCGAGATGATCACACAAGTGATGAAGGACATGGAACGCGCATCATTTAGCTCTCTGGTCAAGGGCAGCACATCGCGCCTCGAAATTGTCGTCACGTTCCTTGCCATGCTCGAATTAATTAAACGCTATCGAGTCCAGGCACATCAAGAGGGCTTATTCAGCGACATCGAGATAGACCGCATGGAAGAGTGGTCTGAGGACGAGGAGATCGAGATAGAGTTTGAATAGGCAGCGGGTAGCATCTGGCTGTGAACGCGAGGCAACGATCAGACATTCCCGTCTAGTCGTTCTCGTCTGATATACAAACCAGCAAACCATAATGAAATCAGTGCGCCAAGATTATCGAAGATCAACACATCCCAAACAGACGGATGCCTTCCCGGCACGAACGACTGGTGGAGCTCATCGGTTATCGCATAAATAATGGCAAGCGCCCATGCAAACGGGCGCATCCTCTTGGCCCAACCAAATCCGTTCCAGTAGGATACTGCCAGCAAACCATAACCAAACATATGTCCGCCTTTTTTGACAATCGAATCAGCCCAATGGAAATCGGGCAGTTTTTCAGAAGGCTGGGACGAGAATATAAAAATTACCAGCATTATCAACAGGGAGGGAAACCATTTTGAGATCTTTGTCAGCATGACCATGATTGATGTTTATGAATCAATAATAGCAATTGCCTGCCATGCGATGGCTATTATTAATATGCTTCCGGCTACAATTCTTCAAGCCAAATTGTGACAGTCCTACTCCCATCACCAAGGTCAACGCTCTGAATAACGACTGATTTTCCGCTTGGGTCGCCTTGAAATACCATACTAAAGACGCCATCCGACACGACAGTGAGCAACTCATACTCAGTATATCCGCGGGAAGCATATTCATCGCGATAGAATTTCATCACGTCTTCCTGTGACATCTTTGTATAATACAGGACAGCCCCATCGCCAACGTCAAGAACGTTGTATGCATCCTTTGTCATTGGGAAATCCGACTCTACCGAAGGTTCCGCGCCGCCCCCATCGTCATTTTTATCAACGTATCCATCATCTGATGATGCCGGCGGGTTTACATCACTTGACCCCGGCGCATCTGCCGGCGTACTTCCGCCGCCCGACAACCCCTGACATGCAAGGGATAATAAAACAAGTACCGCCAACACAAGCAAAATACGATTTTTATTCATAACTATCTCCTTTGGTAATTTGTTGAATTATAGTCTCTCCGCAAATTAGCTTTCATCACCCGTTGGGAGGATAATCGCAAACTTGAATATAATCATCATGGAGAAGCCTTGAAGACAAATGAAGTCCTGCTGAAAAACAATAACGGCTGGCTGTATTTCTCCGAGCCGCATCACATCGTTACGGCACATGGCTTGGGTGATGTCGTACCTTCTTTACACGAGATCGAAAGGCTGGTCGAATCCAATAACTGGCACGCGGCGGGATTTCTCAGTTACGAAGCCGCACCCGCATTCGACAGTTTCCTCCATGTTGGTCAGAGCGATGGGAATCCTTCGAGAAGCGCAGACAAAACACAGATTTCAGGACTTCCCCTCCTATGGTTTGGACTCTACCCCGCGCCACGCCTCATTGCCCTGCCCGAACCTGTTTCACCCAAAGAGACATTATCCTGGCTCCCAACCACTGACCGCGACACGTATAACGCGGCCATCGAACAAGTCAAAGATCATATCGCTCACGGACACACCTATCAAGTCAACTACACGATGCGTCTGCAAGCGGAGTTCAAAGCAAACCCTTGGAACTTCTTCCTCCTACTCGCACAAACTCAAAACAACCATGCTGCTTATATAGATATAGGTCGCTATGCTGTTGCATCCGCTTCACCTGAATTATTCTTCCAATTGGAAGG
>DATDAG010000106.1:0-2294 GCA_036525495.1 Anaerolineales bacterium | reverse complement strand
TACGACACTCTTTCCCTACACGACGCTCTTCCGATCTATGTATTCTTTGTAGCCTGTGTCGCTGACGATGCGGTCAAAGAGTTCGGCGACTGTATGCGTACCCGCGGCGATGCGCCATGTGGCGAGCATGCCGCCCATATCAGCAAGCGAGAGCGAGGCGCGGCCAGTGAACGAAGACCAGTAGGAAGAGTCCGCGCCGCGTGCTAGATCGAGCAGAACTTCGCCAGGTTGCAGATTGTTCTGGCGCGCGACCATATGTAATGTAGTAAGCGTCTTGTCACCGATGCCGCGCGGTGGAATGTTGATGATGCGGTTGAGCCCCGCTTCGTCTGCAGGGTTGTGGACGAGACGCAGGAAGGCGATGATGTCTTTCACTTCGCGGCGTCCGTAAAAACGTTGCGCGCCCACCAGACGATAGGGGAGCCGCGCTTGTAGGAATGCCTCTTCGAGCAGGCGTGACATGGCGTTCGTGCGATACATCACCGCGCAATCGCCTGGCTCGAATTGACGTGAAGCGACGAGTTGTGCGATGGTATCCACAACAAACGACGCCTCCGCGTAATCATCGGGTGCTTCGTAGAAGAAAACGTTCTCGCCTTTGCCGCGCTCCGTGAAGAGTTGTTTGCGTTTGCGGTTCTGCGCGCGGTTGATGACTCCCATCGCCGCGTCAAGGATGATTTGCTTCGAGCGATAATTCTGTTCGAGCAGGATCGTCCGCGCGTCAGGGAAGTCTTGCTCAAAGCGCTGGATGTTGCGCCAGTCCGCGCCGCGCCAGGCATAAATCGATTGGTCTGGATCGCCAACACAAAAGATATTCTTATGATGTGAAGCCAGATGTTTTACTAACGCGTATTGTGCCAGATTGGTGTCTTGAAACTCATCCACCAGCACATGACGAAATCTCTGTGCATATTTATCGCGCACGGCAGGCAGTTCTTCGAGCAGGCGCGCGGTGTACACGAGCATGTCGTCAAAATCAACGGCGTTGCTGGCGATCAGTCGCTTTTGGTATTCAACATACACGCGCTTCACCACTTCATCTTTATAAGTTAGCGTTGGGTATTCGTCTGCGCCGATCAGTTCGTTCTTTGCATTCGATATCGCTGCGTGCACACTTCTCGGGCGATACAATTTCTCATTGATGTTCAATTCGCGGATCACACTTTTGACGATGCGTTCCTGGTCGTCAGAATCAAAAATCACGAAATTCGATTCAATGGGGAGGTGATCAGCCTCTCGCCTAAGGATACGCGCGCAGATCGAGTGGAATGTGCCAAGCATTATTCCCTCAGTCGCTTGATCGGGCAGCAAATGACTGACGCGTTCCCCCATCTCTTTCGCGGCTTTGTTCGTGAATGTGACCGCAAGAATCTGCCACGGGCGGACTCCCTCGACCGCGATCAAATATGCGATCCGTTGAGTCAATACGCGCGTCTTACCGGACCCCGGGCCTGCCACAACCAAAACAGGTCCGTTCTCGGCTGTGACAGCTTTTTTTTGTGGTGAGTTTAATTGATCCAGAAAGTCCATGGCAAATAGAAAATAGAGAGTAGTCTATCACAGGACCACTCTCTACTTTTGCAAAATATTAGACCTCTTGCACAAGCCTTTGTAGGGCGGATATGCAATCCGCCAAGATTCGGGTTTTCAAATGAATGTCAGACATGCAGCCTGACCTACGAGCTACAGTTGAGATGTGCAGTGTGGACAGCGTGTTGCTTTGATCGGGATGGTCGTGAAACAGTGCGGGCATTCCTTGGTGGTTGGTTCTGCCGGGGCGGGGGTGGGTTCAGCTTTCTTCATTTTGTTCATTGAGCGAACGAGTAAGAAGATGACGAAGGCGACGATGATGAAATCCACGATGGCCTGGATGAACAGACCATACGTAATGTCCACGCCGTTGACTGTAGCCGACAATTCGCTGAAGTTGAGCCCGCCGAGAAGAAGCCCGATGAGCGGCATCAAAATATCGTTCACGAGTGAAGCGATGATCTTTCCGAACGCACCGCCAATGATGACGGCTATAGCCAGGTCCATGACGTTGCCGCGCATGGCGAAATCCTTGAATTCTTTTAGCACGAAGACCTCCTGGAAGGATAATGTCAATCTTTGGTATTCTACCGTTTGGAAGGGGGGATGTCAACGAAATGGGATAATTAGTTTCTGGTGCAAAAGGCGCACCGCTTCACATTAACAATTGACAAACGAAAAGCCTCTTTGGTAGAAGGTAGGTGATCAAGCCAAACCCATACCGCGGAGGCACTCCAATGTTAGTTGAACATTATGAACCTGAC
>DATDAG010000105.1:0-18384 GCA_036525495.1 Anaerolineales bacterium | reverse complement strand
AGATCAGGTACGGGAAATAACCCATTAATAAGCCGGGTACGAGGATGAAAAAGAAAAGGGATTTGAGCGCGGTCATTTTATTCATCCAGTCTTGAATAGTTATGAATAACCATCCATACACCCGTTGTGAACAACACCCCCCCGACGAGCATGACCACCCAAAACGGAAGCCCATAATCAGCAACGTCAATGGGGAAGAAACCAAAGCCAACGAGCAATATCGCCGCGCCGAGCAACGTATCCATGACGCCGCTGAAGATGAGGGCAAGACGCCTCGTTTTGTATGGATTTTTGTTCATTTTGTTTTCCCTAATACGTCATCGAATACCATTTTCATGATCTGCGAGAACAGTCGCGTCCTTTCAGAGCGGGTCAATATGACATTTTCCTCATTCAGCGCATCTTCATATGCCCTGACCATGATCCCACGGATCTGCTCGGTTACATTTGCCGACACTTTTTTATACATGCGCTCTTTCAAGTTGTAATAGGAACCAGGGACTTGTTGATCGCCAAAGGGATTTTTCATCTCATTTGCCTCTTTTCTTCAACCAATCCAGCAACTTCTTCCTGGGCCAGGCATTGATGACATCCTTCTTGGTCAGCCAGGCGCGACGGGCGGTGGCGACGCCGTAGAATAGCATATCAAAATCTTCTTCGGAATGTGCGTCGGTGTTGATGCTGATGGGGATGCCCAATTCCTTCGCGCGACGGGCATACACATCGTCAAGATCGAGGCGTGATGGATGGGCGTTGATCTCCAATGCAACGCCTGTTTCAGCAGCAGCATTGAGGATGGTATCCATATCCAAATCCGCACCTTCTCGATCAGGGATCAGGCGTCCTGTTGGGTGACCGATGATATCCACGTGCGGGTTGCGGATGGCGTTAAGGACTCGTTGCATCACTTTCTCACGCGGCTGGCGCAGGGACGTGTGAAGCGATGCCACGACCAGATCCAAACTTGCCAAAAACTCATCAGGGTAGTCGAGCGAGCCGTCCGCTTTGATCTCCACTTCCGTTGCATGCAGAACCAAAATCTTATCGCCGAGTTGTTTTTGTATTTTCTTGATTTCAGCCGCCTGCTTTTTGTGGTCGTCCATGCTCAGACCGCCTGTGATACCCAAACTCACCGAATGGTCGGTGAACGCGATCACTTTTATTCCGCGCTTCGCCGCGGCTTGAGCCATCTCCAACATCGAAAGTTTCCCGTCACTCCATGTTGAGTGTGTTTGCAGGTCGGCTTTGATATCTTTGACTTCGATCAACTTTGGCAGTTTGTTTGCCTTTGCCGCTGCCACTTCACCGCGATCTTCGCGCAATTCAGGTGGCACCCACGGCAAGCCCAATGTTTCATATACTTCTTCTTCGGTGGCGCAGAAAATTTCGCCTTTGCCTTTTACTTTCTTGAACGAATGATCTGAAAGTGACAATCCCTTATCGAGCGCGATCTGCCTCAGTTGCACGTTGTGATCTTTCGAGCCCGTCGCATATTGCAGCGCCGTTCCAAACTCTCTGGGCGGATGCACCCACACCTGCGCGCGAACCCCGTCTGTAAATTCGATGGATGATTTGAAATCACCTTTTCCTAGAACACGACTCACGCGTGGAAGATTGACGAACGCCTCCATCACTGCGGATGAATCCTTTGCCGCCACCAAAATATCCAGGTCGCCGACGGTAGAACGCATCCTTCTTAAGCTGCCGGCTGATTCTGCCGCGACGACTCCTTTCACCGCTTTGAGCGTCTTGATGATCTCCTGCGCCAGCGGATACGCGCGCCCCAATGGGATCCGTCCTGTGCGGCGGGCGAGGGAGGCGATCCCTTCCAGAATCGCATTTTCGGACTTGGCGCCCATGCCGGGCAGTGTGCGAAGCTTCCCTTCCTTGGCAGCAGTTTCGAGGTCCAAAAGAGCCGTGATGTCTAATGTCTTCCAGATCATGGCGATCTTCTTGGGTCCCAGCCCGGGGACAGCCAACCATCCGGCCAACTCCTCGGGTACTTCTGTTTTTAGATTTTCAAGAAATTGGAGTTTACCTGTCGTGAGTAGTTCATCGATCTTTTCAGCGATGGCTTTGCCCACGCCGGGGATCTCGCGCAGTTTCCCTTCCTTCCAATAATCGCTGGCTTCGCGCGGAAGCGACATCAAACTTTCGGACGCCTTGCGATAGGCAAGGATGACATAAATAACCTCACCCTTGATCTCACATAGATTGCCGATCAGCGTGAATGTATCTGCAAGTTGACGGTTGTTCATCATAACGATAATCCTTTCACTTCGTCAAATTATACGCTCAAATAAATACCGTCCCGGGTCGCACTGGAATACAGACTGCAGACCCATCTCTTTTCGTGTTCAGGCGAATATCCTTTGTGCATCGATCAAAGGAGATTCGCATGATCACTTTTATCAAACGTCACTCTCTCGTGGTAGGACTCATTCTGATGTTCCTCTACACCTGGCCGTTCGACCTATCGAACTCAGGCATTCTGCCGTTCAAGGTCCCGTTTGTCGTTGGTCTTACCCTCGGCTGGGGATTCATCTTCGTTTCGCTCTTCATGACCTGGCTGACCCTCGGCAAAGACGCGATGAAGACTTTCTTCAAACGTTTCTTCCTCTGGCGCGTGGATTGGAAGTGGTGGCTCGCCGCGCTCTTGCTCTTGCCCGCCTTGCGATTCGCTTCGGTATTCCTGACCTCGTGGCTGACTCGCGTCCCAGTGGATTTTTCCCACCCGATGATTCGAGATGTTGTTCCGCTCGACTGGCCGTTGCTTGCCATGCTCCTTCCATGGATCTTGTTCGAGGTATTAATAAACGGCGAAGAGTGGGGCTGGCGTGGTTACGTCCTGCCGCGCTTGCAGGCCAAGTACAACGCGCTGGTCTCCAGCCTCATCGTCGGCGCGATCTGGAGTGTATGGCACCTGCCAAAATTTATGGGAACAGGCTTGGGCAGTGAGCGATCTTTCCTCTGGTTCACGATCGCGCATCTGGCTTTGGCAATTTTATACACATGGCTGTACAACAATACGCGCGGCAGTCTCCTGCTCGTGGTTCTCTTCCACGCCACAGGAAATACCGCGGCCGTGCTCCTGCCTGGTGAGTTCGCTGTCCCTGGCGGGATTGTGGAGAACCTGGTCATCGTGCTGTACGTTGTTGCGGCTGTCATTGTCACCTTCCTCGCGGGCGCGGATCGCCTCTCCCAGACCGAAGAGAAGCAGATCGAAGTCGGATGAATAAATCCCCGCTATAAAAGGAACTTCGCAATGAATAGATTTTGGAAATGGACAAAACGCATCGTTACCGGACTCCTGATCTTGCTCCTCATTTCCGGGGCATTGACCTACGCCGCGGGCGGAGTCGCCAAATCAAACCTTTTGCGCGCGAATCCCGCGCCGGGTCAATTGGTGGACGTGGGCGGATTCAAGATGCACATCCCCTGCACTGGCGAGGGAAGTCCCACCGTGATCCTCATCAGCGGATTGGATGACTTCTCCATAGTCTGGTCGCGGGTCCAACCCGAGATCGCCAGGACGACACACGTCTGCTCGTATGACCGCGCAGGCCTCGGGTGGAGTGAATTCGCCCCGGGTCCGCGCACGAGCCGGGGGATGGTGAAGGAACTCCACGGATTGTTGGTCAATGCAGGAGTAGAAGGTCCGTACGTGATAGCCGGTCATTCCTTCGGCGGCGCGCTTGCAGAGTTGTACATCCACACCTATCCCGATGAAATCCTTGGGCTGGTATTGGTCGACTCCGCGCCGACCAACTTGTTTAATCGCGTTCCTGTGTGGAGCAGAGCCATCGAACAGAAACTGGGTTTCTATCGCACACTCGCACCGTTGAGTTCGTTTGGTTTGCTCGCGTTCGCGCCAAACAAAATTCCAAACCGCGGTTTTCCCGATGATGCGCTGGCACAGTACCGCGCTATCTCTGTGGCAACGGATTATTACCAGGCGGGTATTGCCGAGAATGAATTGTTTGCATCAAATCTTGCAGAGGTTGGATCCGCGAACATTGCATTTGGTGACCTGCCATTGATCGTGTTGAGTCGCGGGCGATGGGACGCGATGCCCGGTCTCACCGAGGAGGAAAACGCGCAGGCACGTCAGGCATGGAGTGACATGCAAGCAGAGTTATTGAAACTTTCCAGGATCAGTAAGCAAATCATTGCAGAGGCGAGCGAACACTCCATCCAACTTGACCAATCCGATCTGGTGATAGAGGCAATTCTTGAACTTGTGCATACAAGTCGATAGAAAGGAACACCCATGAAAACACAAACCCTTTTCCAAAAATACGAACTACCCTTGTTCTTCCTCCTGGCGTATGCATTGAGCTGGTGGATAGCGCCGTTCATGCAGGGCGGGATCTTTCCGTACGGTCCCACAATTGCCGCGATGATTGTCATCGCGTTGATTACGGGACGGCAAGGTCTGCGTGGGTATTGGAAGAGAATCACGAACTTCCGAGCGGGGTGGTGGTACCTTGTCGGTCCCGCTATCATCGCCGCCTACTTGACCGCCGCGCTCGTGACCAACCTCATGCTTGGCGCGACGGTGGTGAGTCCTTTTCCCTTCCCCTCTGTAGGAACGATGCTTATGCTCTTGTTGATGGGCGGTGTGTGGGAGGAACCAGGCTGGACAGGGTATGCGTTCCCGCGACTACTGGATGGGTTTGCTAAAAGCAAATATCCCGATCTGATCGCGACGCTCATTCTCGGTTTATTGTGGGGCGTGTGGCACCTGCCCCTGTTTCTGTACGGAACGTTACCATGGTATGACATTTTCATCTTCGTCCCTGCGGCGCGTGTCATATATTCGTGGCTGTACAACAAGTCGGGTGGTAGGGTTCCAGTCGTCATGCTCACCCATTACGCTTCCAACCTGTTGACGGGAAGCATGATGTTACAGGCTTTTTCAGGCAGCGAGCGGACAACATACTATATCCTGTTCGTTGTCTTTGCATGTGTGGCAGCATTATTCCTCGTGTTTAAGGACGGTTTGGCATTGGGAAGAAAGGCGTAATCCGTCGCATGACGGTGAACTTACCTCGCGGGCAATGGGTGTACAATCGGGCAATGACAAGCGCTTCGGTTGTACGTGTTCGCATCCCTCCTCTGTTGGATGTTGCCACCTACCTCAGTCTGGTAGTGATGTCGGGGCTGGCATTAAGCGGGACGGATGATCTTCAAACACAGTTGAAGTTGCTCGGATTGTGCGCAATCTACGGTTTGCTGTATCGCTTTATCTTCCGAGGGGGGATCTATGAAAAACGCCCGGCTTTGTATTTCGGGGTGCAGTGGGTGGTTCTCGTTCTGCTTCTCTTTGTGAAAGTCTCCTCCTCCGACTCACTCAGTTTCCTGTTCCTGTTCGCGAGCATCCACGCCGCGCTGGTTCTCACCCGTAGAGTTGCTGTGTTCTGGGTGATGACGTATTACCTTACTGTCAGCGCGGCGGTATTGATCACGCGCGGATCGGCTGGGCTGTTCGCGGTGGCATTCTATTTCGTGACATATATTGTGTGCGGCGTTTTTGGGACCATCCTGCAACAGGCGGAACTGGCGCGCGAACATAACCAGCAATTGGTGGAGGAGTTGCAGTCCACGCAGAAGAAATTGCAGGAACTGGCAGTAGTGGATGAAAGAAACCGCCTTGCCCGGGACCTGCACGATTCGGTGAAGCAACAGGTATTTGCCATCTCGATGCAGTTGGGCGCAGCCAAGATGGCGCTCTCGGAATCCGACAAAGCGTATGCGTCGGTGACTCAGGCGGAGCGGCTCGCCCAACAGGCAGGAGCGGAACTAACTACCCTGATCCATGAATTGCGTCCTCCGAGCCTCGACCGCAAGGACTTATCGACGGCATTGAAGGAACATGTCCTGGAGTGGTCGCGCCAGAATGAGATCGAGGTGGAAGCGAAAGTGGAGGAGGAACTATCTGCCTCGGTGAATGTGGAACAGGCCTTGTTCCGCGTGGCACAGGAAGCATTGTCGAATGTGGCGCGGCATAGTAAAGCAAGCATGGTGTCGGTGAGTCTCGCGGCGGAGAATGATGAAGTAGTGCTGACCATCAAAGATAATGGAACAGGGTTTGACCTGAATAATGCGCGAAAAGGTATGGGCTTGGATTCGATGAGTGAACGTCTTGAATCTGTGGGCGGGCGGTTGGATGTGTTCAGTCAGCGGAAGATGGGTACACGTATTGTAGCGCGTGTCGGGAGATCATGATGGCAAACCAGATTTCCGTCATGCTTGTGGATGATCATGCCATGGTGCGTCAGGGTGTGAAAGCTTTTTTGGTAACGCAGCCAGATATCGTGGTTATCGGTGAAGCCTCTTCTGGTGAAGAGGCAATTCAATTGGCGGCACAGCATATCCCCGATGTTATCCTGATGGACCTCATCATGCCTAACATGGATGGTGTGGAAGCGGCCCGCAAAGTCAAGCAGGTTAGTCCGCGGTCACAGATCGTGGTGTTGACTTCTTATCATGAAGACGAGCATATCTTCCCGGCATTGAAAGCGGGAGCATTGTCGTATATTCTGAAGGATGTGAGTGCGGAGGAACTGGTGTCAGCAGTGCGGAAAGCCGCGGCAGGTGAAGCAGTTTTACATCCTCGCGTCGCGTCGCGTGTCATCAAGGAATTACAAGGTAGGCGAGAAGACAATCTGAATCCGTTCACTGAATTAAGCGAGCGTGAGTTGGAAGTTTTGAAATTGATTGCGGATGGCATGTCTAATGCAGAGATGGCGGCGAAGTTGGTATTGAGTGAAAAGACCATCAAAGGACATGTCAGCAATATTCTTAGCAAGTTGCATTTGGTAGATCGAACACAAGCGGCAGTATACGCCTGGCGTGAAGGTGTGGTTCGCAAGGAATAGAATTTATCCAGACGTATTCAATTTAGAACCTATCCGTAAAATAAGGAGGGGCGCATCTGGTGTAAGATTGTTTTGCCAAAAACTACTCGCACCGGAGATGAGCCCCTATGAAGGATACCATTGCAAAACCGAAAAATGTGGATTATTTTCAAGTTCCAGATGAATTGTGGCAGCGGATTGAACATCACTTTCCAAAACCGCCGGAACCCGGCACACGCGGTCGTCCACCAGCTCGAGCCCGAGCGGTTCTGAACGGGATCTGGTATGTGCTTTGGACGGGTTGTCAATGGAAAGCAATTCATCGCAGTTGGTTTGGAGCGTGTAGCAGTGTCATCCATGAACGGTTTCAGACCTGGCGGAAAGCAGGTATCTTCGATCAAGTGTAGTTTGAGATGGTGCAGTTCTATGCCGCACGTCTCGGAATTGGCTGGGAATGGCAATCCATCGACAGTGGAACTCGTCCCGCGCCGCTGGGAGGCACTCAAACAGGCAAAAATCCTACCGGCCGCGGCAAAAGTGGCAGCAAAATCCACATTTTGGTGGATGAAAAAGGTGCTCCTTTGGCTCTGCACATCACTGGCGCTAACGAACATGACAAGTGGTCGGCTGACGACTTGCTGTCCGGAATTGTGATTGAGCGCCCAGACCCAGAAGAAGTTGAACAACATCTGTGTGCTGATAAAGGGTATGACTTTGAGGATGTTCATGAAACGGTTGCAGAAGGACAATATCAACCTCACATCAAACACCGTCGCAGAAAGAATGAACCGAAAGAAGAAGTACAATCCATTCCTGATGAAGAGAGGCATCCGGCACGCCGATGGGTGGTTGAGCGCACTATCGGTTGGCTGGGAAAACGTCGCAGCATTCGTATACGCTGGTGCAAAAAGGATGAGAAGTGGATGGCTTTGATCAAGTTTGCCTGCGCTCATATTTTGTTCGTCATGGCATTTTTCGGATAGGTTCTTAGTTTAATGATTGTGTCTAGTGTAAATAGGGAGTTACAGTCAAGCCCAAAGAATGAGAATCATATAGCTCTACCGGCACGCTGATATCTGCAAGATACAACTCTCCAACGACGGATTTGGCTTCGCGCGGGAGCGACATCAAACTTTTGGACGCTTTGTGATAAACAAGGATAACGTAAATGATCTCACCTTGGTCTCACATAAATTACCGATCAGCGTGAACGTATCTGCAAGCTGACGGTTGTTCATCAGGATACGATTATATGTTCATTTTTTAATCCCGGCCTTCGGTGATGATCATCAAAAGATAGTAATTCGTTCCTTCACCCTGGGCTCCCCATATGTTGATCACTCCATAAAAATCATCCTCGCGATAACTGATCGAGAAGGATGTTCCGGTTACTCCGCCTGAGCCACGACCAACGATAGTAGCGCCACTGTTGGTAATGGCTTCATCAATACCAAATTGAACAGCTGTAAGGAACGCCGGTAAATCAGCGGGGGCGATCTGCAGGGACATTTCTTCCTGTCGTTGTTCAAAAGGTACCAGCGGCATGGGTGGACCGGACTCACTACCAGATAATGCACGCGACTCCGGAAGTAGATATTGCGAATTATCATCAACGACCGTCCCAATGGAAAAGTTTTCTCGGAACGTGCTCTGGGACTTTGGGTTGTCATTTTCTGTACTTCCACAACCTGCCAATATCAAAACCAAGATCCAAATCGTCAGGTTTTTCAATACATTCTTCATGATATTCTCCTTGTCTGTAATTTATGTTGAAATGTTTATGGCAGAAAAGGCGGCATATCCATCACGCGGAATTCGCCTTCAGCTATTTTCATGACTCTGATCTCGAAAAAAGCAACGGGTGGTTGTTCGGTCTCTGATGCGCCGCAACACGGACCAAGTACAAATGGCGATCCATCCTCGTTTTGAAATTGCACCCCAAAGATGTATTCATCCGGTGATGGTTTTCTTTCGATCCCGGCGAGCTTGACCTTCAGGCACTGATAACCATTGTACATACAGGCATTTTTCATTAACGTCGCATGTTCGGCGGAATCTATTCCCGGGTTTTGGTCAATCAGTAATTGATAGTCTCCACCGTACAGATTTACAGCTTCCTCATAACGGCCTGTATGCAAATGATCAAAGAACTGAACTAGGATGTTGTAGGCAGATTCGTCGTTTACTACTGCTGTATTCATCGCTCCAACTGTTGATTTTGGAAGTGCTTCAGATTGTCCATTACTCTCTAATTGGTCGGGAGGTGTCAGCGCAGGTTCTTGGCCACATGCAGATATTGCAAGCAACATCATTCCGATCATTACTTTCGAAGCGAGTCTTTTCATCGTTTACTCCTTTGCTTGCTACTGTTCTACCAAGACATCACCCATCAATCGGAAAACTCGGGTAACATGCTTGGATGGACAACATCCAGGGTCGTTCTCCCCATGCACGATTGCGTTAACAATGATTAAGCCGTTTTCAACTTGGACTGATTGAATGATCGCCCGGTCATCTATCAAGGCAGATGCCTTATGAAGCGGGATGCCAGCCCAATTTGCGACCGCTGCCACATAGACATTTATCCCTGTTCCACCTTGCGATTCGCCTATGATTATGGTGGCGTCATCAATCCCGTCTCCATTCAGATCGCCAAAGGCAGCCGGTTCATTTACAGTAACGGTCAAAAACCCGGGCGCAGTTGGGTCAGTTCCCTGTTGATATAGTCCATTATTTACGCGGATGGTCTGTATAACACCGTTGACAGCCACACGATATTCTGCATTCTTAAGTCCGTCGATGGTCAAATGTGGAATATCCATATAGGGTGTTGGTGTAGCAATTGGACCTGTGGGGTAAGGTGGATATGGCACACTGCCGGGATCTCCATACCAATCACAGATATCAATATGTTCAGTGGTGCTTCCGCGTTTGACTTCAAATGCCTTGAGAGTGTGGTCTGCATGGGTATGGGCGCCGCCTGCTTGGAACTCATTTGTCCATGCGTAGGCGATGTAAGTGCCGGGTTCCAATGCCGCCTGATAATCGGCTTGATCCTGCGAGATAGACACTTTAACAATTTGAGCATTATTCCTGTTTTGGATATAGATCGTCATGGGCGGAATACGTTCGCTGGGATAACAAACCCTGCCGGTAATTGAACCTGATCTTTGATCCCCGGAATATAGGTCAATAAATATGGGCTTGTTGGCATGATCGCCATATCCAAATAAGACGCCCGATGAACTCTTCAACATCCAATAGCCAACATAATGACCAGGCGTTTGAGGAACTTTAAAATTAACCGACACATCCACAGTTTCTCCAGGGCGCACATTGCCTGGCAGGTTCACCGAAGCTGGCGCTCCCATTTGTGCACCATGGCTGAACACCAATGAGTATCCGGATGTCCATGTACAGGTGCCGTTATTTCTAAGCCGCCATGTTTTTGTAAGAGACGTTCCTTGAATCCAAATGGTTGCATCAGGGATGGTCACATCTTTGATGAACGCAACCTGATCACATATGGAAGTTTGTGAGGGCGTCCACACCAGTGTCGCAGTCGCTGAAGGAACTGAAAGAGTGGGGTTTTGTGCAGCTTCTCCGTTTAGTTCAGGTGTAGGTGTTGACGGTGCCAATGCAGACTGTGTCATCATTGCCTGCACTGTCATTGCAGATTCTGTATATATTCCGTATGAGCTTGGGTCATAGTCTGCTTGAATGGATGGTGAACAGGCAGTGACCAATAAAATGACGATTCCCGCCAAGATCAAATATCTTTTCATTTTGCACCTCCGTACATTACTATTTAATAACGTTCTGCCGGAGGGAAAGTTCCCCTGTGCAACTGGATTAGCTATATATTAGAAACGATATGGAGAAAACGGCTCTGAATAACTATCATGCTCCCCTCTTGAGAATGATATTGGATCAACTTGATGATCGTTTCTGATGTGAAGGGCGATGTTACAGTTCAATTCTAGGAACTCGTGCGGCATACAGATATCAGCAAGATATAGGTCGCCAACAACGGGTTTTGCTCATTGTCGTCGTATGATACCATTCCTACCGAATTGGGAAATGGTGTAAGATTTAGCAGAGGAACCGTGCCGAAAAAATCTGCCCCGCCAAAATTCGACCCGACCATTTACACGAAGATCATCCTGAACGACCTTGTGGTGTATTCAATCTATTACCTTCACAAGCAGGGATCGGAGATCACCTCCGAAGACATCGTCTCAGCCTGTTTTGTGCTGTTCCCTAAACGATTCTCGATGAGGAAGTATCCGCAATATCCCGATTCGGGGATCGTTAGCAGGCGCTGGGGAGACTGCAAGAGCAAAGGTTATTTGAAAGGCAATGCCACCATGGGATTCCAGATCACGGCGCGGGGAATCAAGCGTGCCGAGAAAGTCGAGAAATCGCTCGGCAAACCAATGAAGCCTGTCCGTGTGCGAAAGCCCAAGACGAGAAAAACTATGGTCGCTGCGGAAACGATCCATCCTGAACTCAAAGCGCACGCAAAGAAATATGTCCGTTCGATCGAAATGTCCGACGCGTATAAGCATTACAAAAAGAAACTGCCGCTCAACGAATTTGATTTTAGAAGTTTATTGCTCTGCACAATGGAGTCGCCGCCGGAAACGCTCTCAAGGAATCTCGAACAGTTCAGGGAGTATGTGAATATGTACGAGCGCAGGGATTTGGCTGCGTTTCTGATATTCTGTGAAGAAAAGTTCTCGCATATGCTTGACAGGTCGGCAAAGCAGACCAAAGTCAGGCCGCGTAAGGCACGGAAGTAAAAGACCCGATCCCGGAATATCCCTGAGGAGCCCATGAACGAAAAACCGACAGGCATCACAGCCAACAAAAAGACCCGCGAGTTTGAAGTTAAATGGAACAATGGGCACGTGAGCATTTACCCTTTCGATTTGTTGCGCGCGGCGTGTCCGTGCGCCTCGTGCCGCGGCGGGCACGAGAACATGAAATCTGAACCCGATGAGAATGTGTTCGAGAAGAAACTGGGGGATTCACCGGCCACGCGCATCGCGAATGTGGTTGCGGTGGGTTCCTATGCCCTGACCATCGTCTGGGAGGATGGTCACGATTACGGGATATTTAACTGGCATTATCTGCGGGCGTTGTGCCCGTGCGAGGAAGATCGAAAGAAGTATGGCAAGGGATAAATAAAAAGCGGCTGATTTCTCAGTCGCTTTTCGTTTTACGGTGTTGGTGTTCGGGTGGGAGAAGGCGTCCTCGTGGGAGTGACAGTGACCGGGCGGGTGGGAGTCGGAGTCCGTGTAGTCGTAGCTTCCGGGGTAGGGGTGAAAGTCCTGATATCGGACAGATGTTCCTGTGCGGCATTGCGCATTTCGGCGGTCATCGAATCTTCAGGCAGGTCCAGAAGCAGTTGCCAATACTCCAGGGCTTCTTCGAGTTCGTCGCGTTCCTCATGGACAATAGCCGCCCAGTAATAACCTAGCGCTTTCTGTTCGTCGGTCTCGGCAATCGAGAGGGTCTTTTCCAGATCCACAAACGCGCTCCCTTTGCGGTCATTCAACAAATGGGTACGGACAAGTCCCAAGTTGGCTTCGAATACATCGGGGTAGAAGCCCAGAGTTCGGTCGAGGTCTTCATCTGCCGCGCCGCCATTGCCCAATTCCACGTTGGCAAGGAAGCGATAAAGATACGCTTCGCGGCGGTTGTTGTCCAACCTGATGACCTCGTTCATCGCCTGGATGGATGCGTTGTAGTTGCCGATGTCGAAATAAAGTTTCCCCACCTCGAGATATGTGGAAAGATCACCCGGTGCGTATTCGAGATAAAAATTCAGGTATTTGAGGGCTTCATCTGAGTTTTCCATCGCCGCGTTGATCTGACCGAGCAGGAGATATGTGGGCAGGTGGGTTATATCCAGTTCGTTGGCGCGTTTTGCCGCCTCGAGAGCGGTATCATAATCGCGTTCCTTCAGGCGCGCCTGTGCCAGATAATAGAAAATAAGTGGCGAATCAGGCAATATTTTGTTGGCTTCGCCCAGGTCTGCGACTGCGCCTTGAATGTCGTTATCCCTTATTTTGACACCTGCACGTTCGAGGTAGGCATCGCCAAAGTTCGGGTCGTAACGAATGGCTTCATCCAAAATCGGGAGAACATTCGCGTTCGGGTCGGCGAGCAAGCGCGCGCGCGCGATTCCCACATATGCGGCGCCGAAAGACTCGTTTTTGTTGACGGCTTCTTCATAAAATCGCAGGGCGTTCCCAATATCCCTTTTGAAGCGATGGGCTTCGCCAAGATAATAATAGGCAAATGCCGCATCCGGCTCAACCTGGATGACGTTCTGGAGAGCGGCGATGGCTTCGTCCCAATCGCCTTGCTTGTAGGCGCGGTCGAATTGGATCAGGTAATCGGACGTGAGCGGTGAACGCTCAGTTGGCACATATAAGGGAGTTGGTGTGTATGGGACTTCCAGCAGGTCGGCAAGCGGACCGCTTGGTGTTCCCACCACCTGTGTATGTGGTCTGCCGCCGACGACGGTGACTGTCAATGTGTAGGTGGGGGAGGGGCCCGGTGTGCTCGTTGGCGGACGGGCGTTCCGCTCATTCATGGCAGGGATGACAAACCCAAAACCGATGCCGCTGGCGATGGCTCCAACCAAAAGGATGATAATTCCCAGGCGGAAAACCGGGCTGGCTCTGACCGCCGCCCATCCTTTTAACTTCGGTTTCTCATGCGCAAGCAGGAGTTTTTCCTCCCATGCGCGCGGACGGTTCATCGGGAAAGGCTGGATCGTCTCATCGGCAGGCAAATCCCCCAGCAGGATCAAGCCTCGTTTGGCAGTGGCATTTTCAGGGTCCAGTTTGAACGCTGTCTGGAGGCAATAGATGCGCTCCTTGGGCGTTTCCATTGCGCCGCTTAACCAGATCCAATACTCTACATTGCTCTGGTCGTTCTTTATGAGTCCCGTAAGCAGTTCGCGGGCGCGGGCTTTATCACCGCCGCGCAGGGCATCCACTGCCTCCTGAAAGATGACATCGTCAGCCCTGCTCGTTTCACGAGAGGGGGAATTGATACGAGCGGGGTCGGCCATGTGTAGATTTTACCCTACTCAATGAATTAGTTGCCCGGTGACTCGTGAAATTCATCCACTTGATAAACGAGGACTTCGAGATGTTTTTTTCGCCACAGGTTATCACTCGCCCCCATTTTGTAGCAAAGGTTATCGAGAAATTTGGTCGGGTCGGGGATTTTCTCCCACACTTGTGGCAGAAAGGTCGCTTTGCGGAAACCGTCTTTCAAGATGACGCCATCCACGTGCGGTCTTAGCCTGGACACGAGATCGTCCGCATCCTTGTACTCGAGCGGGGCAGGGCGCGTCAATCGCGAGACTTCGACCTGGATCCTGCTTAATTCATCTTCACTCACCGGAGGAAAGCGCGGGTCCTCGAGCGCCGCCGCGATGGCATGTTCGCGCACATCAGCGGCGAGCGGTTGATATGCATCGAGCGTACCGATGCACCCGCGCAGTTGACCGCTTATGGTCAATGTGACGAATGTTGCGCCCTCCTCACGCAAAGCAGGCGCTAAAGTGGATGGGTCGAGCGGCGGTGGTTTTTCCCCTCTGACGGCATGTTCCATTGCCTCACGCGCCATGCGGAGCAATATCTGTTGTTCTTTGCGAGTCAAACTTTCTTTCATGGCTGCCTCCCCTTTTTCTCCTCCCCTAAATTTCGCGAAGTACCCTCGAAAGGGGCGAAATTGGGGGAGGCAGGGTGGGGACCCTACTTCACCAGCTTCCAAAACACTCTATTATGATACACCAAAGGATCGCCCTCGCCCTCCCCTTGTGCCGCGACGACTTCCGCAATGAAAAGAGTGTTCTCGCCAACAGGGATCGAATTTACCACGCGGCAGTTGAAATAAGCCAAGCCGCCTTTTATCAGGGGCGCATCAAGGAGAAGCCCGCTGATTTCCACGCCTTCGAAACGATCGGTAATCTCCGGTATTTTCCCGGCAAAACGGTCCGACAGGTCGTTCTGATCCGAGGACAGGACGGTAAGCGCAAACTCACCGGATTTTTCGACAAGTTCGTGTGTGTGGGTTAACTGTTTCAATACAACAGAGATCAGCGGCGGCTCCAGCGAAATGGACGTGAACGAGTTCACGGTCATGCCGTAGCGTTGTCCTTCGTGTGTAGCTGTGACGACTGCCACGCCGGTCGTCCATGCACGCATGGCGCGGCGGAGTTGTTCGGGGTCTAGGGTCATGTGTTCTCCAATGGTTTTTCATCATAATTTGCGCGCTTGGGGGCGTCAAGTTAAATATGTTTCCGTGAACCGCCTGCGCCTGTCCCCCTGCCTCAAAACCAACCCAAAAAGGAAAAGCCCCGATGCCTTTGAACTGGCTCGGGACTGTCTTCATTCAGTTTTTCTCTCTACCCTCGCTGAGCCCCCCCTTGGGGGTTGGTCGGGTAAGGAGAGGATGTTACCATCCTCTCCTCCCCTAAGAACCGGACATGAGAGTTTCCCCTCATCCGGCTCAAGCCTTCCAAACGGTCATGGAAGAACGCGGTTTCACGACGAGGTGCTATGGTGGAGGGATTTTCTTTGACGTTGTAAGAAGTAGTTAATCCATTGAGGGTCATAAGGATTGGCTTTACCAACGACCTTGATGTGACGACGAATGGGCGTATTGGTAGCGTAAACGATGTGAAGGGTTTGCGGCTTTCCATCTTTTTGGGGGATGGTGCCAGAGAAAACCCATTTATGATTCCTGATGGATTTGAAGTATTTGTCCTTTATCCATCGTTTTCCTTTATTGGGATGTCTGCGTTTTGCCCATTGCCAGAGTGTTTGGAAGATTGCGTAGTCCATTGAGCCGTAGATTTTCTTGCTCACCACGTGGCTGTGGTAGTTCGCCCAGCCCCGAATGACGGGGTTGAGCGACAGGATCAGGTTCCCTGCTGTGGCTTGCTTGTTATCTTTGGCAATTTCCCGGACTTTTGTCAGAAATGTAAGCTGATTCTTCTTGGCAGGTCGAATGAGCAGTTTGCCTTTGAATTTGCGTAGTGATTGTCCGAGGAAATCAAAGCCTTCATCAATGTGGGTGATTTTGGTCTTTTCTTTCGAAAGTTCCAGTCCTCTATCCTTTAAGAAGGTTTCGATGACTGGTAGAACCTCATTTTCCAATAGTTCCTTGCTCTTTGCGGTAACAATGAAATCATCCGCATATCCGTGTTTCTAATAAAGGTTTGATTGCATTATCTAGGAATGACTGTTGCTTGTTAGGATCGGATATGAGTGATGAATGACCTCCAACCTGTACTCCACTAACATCTTGGGCTTTATCCGCGATGTGAAAGTCAAGAAGAACAAAGATAATATAAAGATCATGTTTTCTCCCTCACATTAGCGAAGCTTCGCCTCAAACCGACCAGTGCTGAGACGAAATAGAAGTAGTGTATGTAATGTGATAGATTCGATGGGGAAGGAGAATGTGAAATGACTAACGTCAATGAAATCCTTCGCGAACATGTAACACTGACAGTGGATTGTACGGATCGCATTTACTTGAACGGATATATTCCAAACCTGCAGGTGTCTGGGCAGTTGGTCAACTTTCTGACCAAGCATCGTGGCAAAGTGATTCCTTCTCCAATTCTGTTGGGAAAGATTGGACAACAGTTTCAACAAGGCATTCAAGAATATATGGAGAGCCACGAGATCCCGCTGATACATTTTGAAAGCGGAGAGCGTAAACACGAATTGGCCTAGGAGTATCGCTCGAAGTTCAGCCAGGCGGAGGGAGTGGTGTTCATTGGGGTAGCTCAGGAGCGGGCTCAATCTTTCAAATCCACAAAAGAGCAGAGAGGGCCTGCGGTGAGCTTTGAGTGGTCGCGACAGTCGGTGCGGGTCAATCACTATTATTTCTATTTGCAGGATGTGGATTTTGGTCCGGCCTTCATCAAGGTCTGCAGTTATGTGCCGTATGCGATCAAGGTGTATTTGAACGGGCATGAATGGGTCAAACAACAGTTGCGTCAAGAAGGGATTGCGTTTGAAGCGTTGGATAACGGCTTCTTGTCGTGTGAACAACCAAAGCGCCTGCAAGCGCTGTGTGATCAATTGGGTTCGGAGCAGATCCAGGCCTTCTTCGAGAAATGGATCGAGCGTCTGCCGATGCCGTTGACGGCAGAAGATCGCCAGGCAGGTTACCGTCACCGGCTGTCGGTTTGGCAGCTGGAAGTCAGCCGCAGGCACGCAGGTCTTTGACGATCCGGTCCGCGGCCGGGAATTCTTCGAAGCGGTTATCAAGGAGAACCTGGATTTGGGTCGTCCCGATCGAGTGCAACTTGTTTTTGATCGCAAGATCATCGGCTCGACTCCTGGTCGCTTCCGCACCCGTGTGATCGAGGCGGGCGTCAACCCCAATCTGTACATTGAATACAAGAAATCCTTGGTGAAACAATACTTCAAGGAAAACCGGGCCTTGCGCACGGAAACCATCATCAATGATCCAAAAGACTTCGGCGTTCGTCTGGATCTTTCTAATCTGCCCTTCTTGCAAAAGATTGGTCGAGAAGTCAATCGACGTCTGCTGGACGTCCAACATGTCAGTCACAACTGTCATCTCTCCCAGGAAAGTGTTGAGCGTGTTGTGCAGCCTGCCCTCACCGCAGAGGGTCAACGCGCCCCTGGCTTGCGCTTTGGTGTCCCCCGCACCATGGCCTTGCTGGCCGCGCTCACTTTGTTTGTGCATAACACCTGCGGCTTTCGTCATCGCGAGTTCCTGTCTCACGTGGCTGACCTACTGGGTTTACCTTACTCGACCCATCAATTGACGTATGACCTGCGGCGTTTGCGCCTGAAGCTGAAGGGCATCATCTGGCTGGCGCATTCCAAATTCACACCGCTATCGCATCACTCCCTATGGCTGCCAAGTGGCTCTATTCTTTACACGCCTGCATGGTTCCGTCTTCCGGCCTGCTTTCGCAGCTCTCGATCCCGATCTGCCCATCCCCAGTCCCCTGGCTCAGGCGCTCGCGGCTGTTGAATTGGAAGTCAATAATTTGCTCGAGCAAGCTCATGTCGCTCCTAAGAAAATTTGACTCATTCGTTTGTGTTTTCATCTATATAGAAGTCTAGCTAAGAAGTTACTAGACCAGGCCCGATCGGTGGTAGAAGATATCGCCGCGCATGCTGGTGAAATGCGAGGCGTATTTTTAAATCAACCTACAGTGGTTCAACTGTTAGGGGAGAACTAGAATCTATTTTTACATATATTTTCGTATCTTCTCAAAAAATAGGGGAAGCCCTAAAACGCATACCGCCACATACACAAAAAATGCGGCAAAACGAGGCTCTTCCCCCATATTTGGTGTATCGTTTAATATTACAGCGCAAGGTTGAGAGCGAAAAAACAGGGTAACTTGAGAAAAAAGCATGGTATCTTTCTCCAATCACTACCGAGTGAAAAGGAGAGAAGAACACCATGCTCAGAGAAATTGTAACCGAAACCAGTGGAGTAA
>DATDAG010000104.1:0-5512 GCA_036525495.1 Anaerolineales bacterium | reverse complement strand
ATTCATTCGAGTGGCAATTTCCAGTGGACCAATATTACAAGCAGATATGGGACCTGCCCAATATCGCCAGAAAACCATAATCGGAGACCCCGTTGTAGCAGCAACGGCTCTTTGCGCAAATGCCCCACGCAACGAGAATGTTATCGTAGTAGATGAGGCTGTTCACGCAGCCATATCTTCTGATCATATAAAAAGCGTAAGCATTCCACCAACTGAAATGGGAAAGGCACAGGAACTAGTTAGAGCAGCTTATAGAATTGAATTACCACTTCAATAAACAACCATTACATGTTGTCCCGTGTTTTGGACAGGATACCATTCATGATCTCCACAGCCACCGAAGCAGATAAACCACAAATCACCGACATCACAGCACGGGCGGGAGTATTCAGCCAGGAGGAAATCGACTCCGTCCCTGTGATGTTTGATGAATATCTCGAATACAGCACGGAAGGTGACGGGTATAACTTCCTTGTGTATCGTGAAAGCGACCGAGTCCTTGGGTATGCCATTTTCGGTTACCGTGACCTGACCGATGGCGTGTATGATCTGTATTGGATCGCGGTTGACCCATCCGCCCGCAAAAAAGGTGTGGGGCGGGCGTTAACCACCGCCTGCGAGGAGGCAGTCCGTGCTAAGGGTGGACGAATGCTCATTGCCGAGACATCAAGCACGGCTGAGTATGAATCGACGCGGGAGTTTTACATCCGTGTGGGGTATGTCAATGAGGCGACGATCAAGGATTTTTACAAGCCGGGGGATGATTTAAAGATATATACAAAACGGGTTTAGCATGGTCTGCGGAGGAATCCGCTGGTTGTTTCTCTTTCCGATTTGTTGTATAGTAGTATCGAGAGATCCAACCAAACAGGAAGGAGGCAGGCATGGATCAGATCTGTTACCGGGAATTGCGGTCTTACAAATACCAGTTGATGGAGGATTACGCTGTCAAGATCGACATCAAGCCTGAGAACGATTTAATGTTCAAATATATGTCCCTCTCCACCGAAGGTCTGCTCACGGTCAAGGAAGGCTACGCCTGGGATGGACCCAGCGGACCCACGATCGACACACCGAATTTCATGCGCGGTTCGCTTGTCCACGATGTGTTGTATCAAATGATGCGCTTGAGCGCCCTGGACTACGAAAAGTATAGAAAACGGGCGGATGAAATCCTCAAGGAGATGTGTCTGGAAGATGGTATGTCTGCTTTTCGGGCGTGGTACGTGTATTGGGCTGTCCAGCTATTCGGTGTAAAAGCCGCCGCGCCACGCAAAGACCCGGAAATAAAGCGAATCATGGCTCCATAATAATCTGTCTTCAATAGGGGTCGGATGCCCTGGCATTGCTCGTCAGGCGGGTTTGGATATTTTGCTTTCGGGTACAATCCAGCCCATGACCAACCCAGAATATCGTCAACTTACCCTGGCAGACGCAGACCAGTCGGCACAAGTCATCGCGCAAGCGTATGTGGATGATCCGCTCATCTCATACATGCTTCCCCTCAAATCCACGCGAATAAGAACAACTTACAAATTCATGCGCGCATACGGCGAGATCAACATCAACAACAAGCGCGGCTATGGCATTGGCGAACCATTGCAGGGGGTTGCCTTTTGGAAATTCCCCGATCAGGAATTCATGTCAATCAGTGTCAAAACATTGGGGAAGTTCCTGCCGCTCCTTTTCACCATGTATCCCATTGGTTATTTCAGGGCGAAGGCAATCATCGATCGAATCGACCACTTGCACGAGAAACATGTCAAAGAGCCGCACTATTATCTGGATAATCTCGCCGTTCTCCCCTCCGCACGCGGCAGGGGGCTGTCATCCAAACTCATCCGTCCGTTCTTGCAGATGGCAGACGAGCGCAAGGTCATCGTGTTTACAGACACGGTCACCAAGTCCAACGTATCCTTATATGAACACTTCGGCTTTGAATGTGTGGAGGCAAGTCCCGTTTCGAACACAGGCATTACAGTTTACGCGTTGAAAAGACCGATCCGAGGAGAAAAAACTTTATGAATGACGAATACATTCCCAAAAGCGCGATGAGCATCCATGCCCACCCTGACGATCAGGATTTTACCGTTGCTGGTACACTTGCCAAATGGGCGCAGGCTGGATGTGAGATCGTCACAGTCATTATTACGGATGGCTCCGCCGGCACGAACGACCCCCAGCATGGTCCCGATTACAAGCCGACTCTTGCCCGAATCCGTGCCGACGAACAACGCGCTGCCAATGCCATTCTCGGCATCAAGGAAACGATCTTTCTTGGTTATCCCGACGGCGAACTGGTCGCATCCATCGCCCTGCGCAAAGAGTTGACGCGTCTCATCCGCCGCTTCAAACCGGATGCAGTCGTTATCGGCGACCCAACAGGCGTCTTTTATGGCAACGGCTACATCAACCATCCCGATCATCGTGCTGCAGCAGAAGCCGCTCTCTATGCGGTATTCCCCTCCGCTGGTTCACGTCCCATCTTTATGGACCTGCTCGATGAAGGGCTTGAGCTGCACGAAGTCAAACAGTTATACATCCACGGCTCAGAACAACCCGATACCTGGGTCGATATCTCAGACACGCTCGAACTAAAGATCAAGGCATTGCAACAACATGTCAGTCAAGTCCCTGTTGACAAGGTTGGGAAGTGGTTGACCGAATGGGCAGTGGAGGAAGCGAAGGACAAAGACTTGAAATATGCCGAGAGTTACAAGGTGATGGTCCTGAAGAAGGATGAGAACGATTCAGAAAACGATGTGACCGATCAAAACAGAAGCGAAAGTTAGGGTGCTGTTATTTACGGGTTTTAGGGGTTCAATTGAAATAATTGTTATCGAATGTCAATTTTCGACCTTTTGTCGATAAGCCATGGCTAGTGCGACCAATCCCAACGCTGTAAAAACGGTGGCGATGGAAAGCACAGGCGTGTATTGGATCCCATTGTTCGAGGAACTGGAACGGCAGGGGTTGGAATGCCTGTTGGTCAGTTCACGATCTTTGCGCAGAGTACCGGGCAAGAAGAGCGACATCCAGGATGCGCAGTGGATTCAGACTCTGCACAGTTACGGCTTGTTGGAAAGTTCGTTTCGTCCCCAGGGAGACCTGGTGGCATTGCGGACGCTGCTGCGTTATCGTGGTCAGTTGATGGATCACCGCTCGCCGCATGTCCAACACATACAAAAAGCCTTGTTGCAGATGAATGTGCAGTTGTCGCAGGCGTTGAGTGATATGACCGGGGAGACGGGCATGAAGATCATCCGTGCCATCGTGGAAGGAGAACGCGATCCACAGACGTTGGCAACCTATCGGGATCGGAACTGCAAAAATAGTGCAGAGGAGATTGCCAAAGCTTTAACCGGGACCTGGCGGGAGGACTACCTGTTCATCGTGAAGCAGTCGCTGGAGTTGTACGACTACTACACGCGGCAGATCGAAGTCTGTGATGCAGAGATCGAGCGGATGTATGCACTGACCCGACCGGATTGGAAAGAGGGGGAGTTGAAGCCGTTGCCGAAGAGGAAGCGCAACTCACACAGCAAGAACGAACCGCCGAACAAGGAAGCCCTGCGCGCTCACATGAAGCGTATCAGCGGTGTTGACTTGAGTGTGGTGGATGGGTTCGGAGTATCGGTGGCACAAATGGTAGTCACAGAGTGTGGGACGGACATGAGCAAATTCCCAACCGAGAAGCATTTCTGTTCCTGGCTGGGACTGGCACCGAAGCATGAGATCTCGGGTGGCAAGGTCTTGAAAAACAAAACTCTCAAAACGAAGAACCGAGCGGGGCAGGCATTTCGCATGGCAGCGCAGTCGGTCAAGCAGTCGAACACGGTATTCGGATCGTTCTATCGACGGTTGCGCACCAGGCTGGACAAGGCGCAAGCCACGGTCGCGACCGCACACATGATCGCACGCGTGGTCTATCGCATGTTCAAGTACAAGGTGGAGTATGAAATGATCGATATTGAAGAGTATGAGGTGAAGTACAAGGAGCAGCAGATCAAGTACATGAAGAAGAAGGCAGCCAGGCTCGGCTACCAACTCGTCCCGGCGTAACCGGGAATATACAAATGAAAGAGGCGTCCTCGGTGGAGAACGCCTGCTTTGCATTTAACTGCTCGCATGAATTTTGACGATTATTGGTCTTGTGTCTGAGAACGCTAAACTGAGAGGGTACTTCAATCACTTTGGGGTGCATGGGAACTATCCCAGCCTGGCTCAGTTCTATTACCGAGCGATCCGCTATCTGTGGGAGTATCTCAACCAGCGCAGTCAGCGTAAAAGCTATAATTGGGAAGGGTTCAAGCAGCTATTGACCCATTTCGGTGTTGTGAAACCATATCTCGTCAATCGCCCCAGACGTGAAAGAAGGGCTTTTGTTCCCGGTCTGGCATAATGCCTTTGCGGATGCGAGTATTTCTGAAGAGCCCGGTGCGGTAGTTCCGCACGCCGGGATCCGTGCGGGGGCAGCTGGGTAACTGGTTGTCCTACCGCGATGCACGCCTCTTGCAAAATCAGCACTTGAAAAATCCAGCAAAAAGGTGTATCTTTGTTGTAGACACAGACAGGAGATAACCTTATGCTAACAAAAGTTCAGAAATGGGGCAATAGTCTTGCCCTCCGAATACCAAAAGCCTTTGCAGTTGACGCTCAATTGGAAAATGATTCTTTCGTAGAAATCAGCATCGTAAAAGGCAAAATTATTGTCACGCCAGTTCCAGCCCCAAGTTGGACACTTGATGAATTGCTTGCAGGCATCACAAAAGATAACCTTCATAATGAAGTTGACACAGGTTTTGCTGTAGGAAACGAAGTTTGGTGAACCTATGGCATATATTCCTGATAGCGGCGACATTGTTTGGATTATGTTCAATCCACAAGCAGGGCATGAGCAAGCAGGACACAGACCAGCATTGGTGCTGTCTCCAAAGGCTTATAACGGAAAAGTTGGTTTAGCCATCCTCTGCCCCATCACTAGCCAAGTCAAAGGGTATCCTTTTGAAGTGTTGATACCTGAAGGATTGGAAGCAAAAGGCGCAATCTTATCTGACCAAGTAAAAAGCCTTGATTGGAAGGCAAGAAAAGCAAAGTTTAGTTGTAAGTTACCTCCCGAACAATTTAATGAAGTCGTCAAGAAATTAAGCACCTTAATTCGTGAGCAACTTCAAGGTATGTAGAGTCTTAAGGTCAAAAGCGTGCCAACACAGCGTCCTCAGAAACCGTTCCATTGGAAGCGCCAAAGACGACACCTTTTGAACCATGTTGAAGAGTGCAAACTTTTGAATCCACGGAAACAGCATCAAAATTTCATCGCTCGTTAAATACAAAGCAGGCGTTCTCATCAGTTGGTCTTGCGACCGTCCTACCCAAAGGGAGCGCATCGGGCTTACCCTGTTCCACTTGTTTACCCGAGTGGGGTAGGTGCCAACTCTACGCCGACGGTACAACATCTGCGGTAGGAGAAGCGTGAACTCCTACACTTGACCGCTCACCAGTTTGGTTGAAG
>DATDAG010000103.1:0-8870 GCA_036525495.1 Anaerolineales bacterium | reverse complement strand
CTATGGCTCCCGCAAAATCTTGCATGATGTCTCCCTTAACATAAAAAGCGGGGAAGTGCTTGCGTTGATCGGGCCAAACGGCGCGGGCAAATCAACTCTCATCCGCGCCGCGAGTGGAGTCATTCCCTACACGGGGCACGTCCGCACAAATGGTGATGATTTCGCGTCCCTTTCCCCGATCCAACGCGCGAAATATATTGCCACCGTTCCACAGGCAGTATCCATGCCGCCTGCCTACACCGTTTGGGAAACGGTCTTGCTTGGGCGTACACCCTATCTTGGATTTCTGGGTCAGGTTTCAGAAAAAGATGAAGAAATTGCGCGTCAATCTTTGCAGCGAGTGAGCGCACTTCCTTTCGCAGACAGGCGAGTCGGTGAACTCTCTGGTGGAGAACAACAGCGTGTTCTTCTCGCACGCGCCTTATGCCAGTCCACGCCGATATTGTTGTTAGATGAACCGACTGCCCACCTCGATCTGCAATATCAAGTCAGCTTGTTGGAGTTGGTGAGCGAGCTTGCCCACAAGGATAATCTTGCTGTCTTGGTCGCACTTCACGATCTCAACCTCGCCGCCCATTACGCAGACTGCATCGCGCTCATGGTTGCTGGGAATATCAAAGCGATGGGGAAACCAAAGGAAGTATTACAGCCTGAATTGATTGCCGAAGCATATTGTCTGCCCGTGCAGGTGGTACAACATCCATTTTTGGATGTGCCGCTGGTGCTGCCCGAAACAAAGTAATGATGTCATTTGGAGCGAAGCGACACTTGCGCCGCATGCAAGTGCAGGTGAGAATCTCCAACACTGCGAACGAGATTATTCGGTCGCAACAAAAACTCCCTCAGGATGACATGATCAAAAAAGAAAACTTCCGAGAAACTACATCGGAAGTTTTTACTATCAAACCATTCAACTACCAAACTAACTCCATCTCCACTTCGTACCGTCCTTGCTGTCTTCGATAGTCACGCCCATCTCTTTGAGTTGGTCACGGAGTTCGTCCGAACGCGCCCATTTTTTTTGCTTGCGGGCTTCGTTACGTTCTTCGATCAATGCTACGACTTGCGCTTCGGCATCGCTGGAGCCTGTCTTTTCTTTCAATTGCAAGCCAAGCACGCTGGTGAGTTCGCGCAATGTATTCTGGACTGACTTCAATTGTTCATTGTTCGCGCCGTTATCACGCGCAGTGTTGATCCCTTTGACAAGTTCGTGCAATGAGGCAAGGGCAAGCGGGGTGTTGAAATCATCGTCCATTGCGGTGGTGAAGGATTGCTTGGTTGATTCAGCCTGGGAGGCAAGCCCTTCGACTACGGCGCTTGGGGCGCCTCCGCTTAGGGAGGAGGAAGGAGGCCGCAGGGCAGATTTGAGACGCTCGATGGATTTTTCCGCGGCATCCTGAGTCTCGTCGTTGAAGATCAACGGCGCGCGATAATTCCCGCTTAAGACCAGCATCCGCATGACATCAGCATCGCGCGTCTTCAAGAAATCCTTGATGGCGATCATGTTGCCAAGCGACTTGGACATCTTCTCGCCGCCGAGTTGCAGCATGCCGTTGTGGATCCAGTAACGTGCGAAGGGTTTGCCCGTGTAGGATTCAGTCTGCGCGATCTCGTTCTCGTGATGAGGGAAGATCAAGTCGTTGCCGCCACCGTGGATGTCGATCTGTTCGCCGAGTTCGGCGAGGTTCATGGCGGAGCATTCGATGTGCCAGCCGGGACGCCCCTTGCCCCACGGACTATCCCATGAGATTTCGCCGGGCTTGGCGGCTTTCCAGAGGGCGAAGTCCATCGGGTGGTCTTTCGCTTCGCCAACCTCGATGCGTGCGCCCGCCTGCATGTCGTCAAGCTTGCGGTTGGAGAGTTTGCCATAGTCGTCGTCGCTGATCACGCTGAAATACACATCGCCGTTCGGCGCGGCGTATGCGGCCTCTTTACGGATCAGTCCCTGGATGAACTCGATGATGAGCGGCATGGTCTTGCTGACCTGCGGATTGGAGGTGGCAGGCAAAATGTTGAGGTTCTTGAGGTCGTTGTCATAATCTTCGATGTAACGCTGTGATAGTTTGAGCGGGTCTTCACCGAGTTGTTTAGCGCGGTTGATGATCTTGTCGTCCACGTCAGTATAGTTCATGACGTGCCTGACAGTATAGCCGCGATATTCGAGATAGCGGCGAATGATGTCAAAGACAAGCGCAGACATGGCGTGACCCACATGCGCGTCGTTGTAAACCGTGACGCCACAGACGTACATGCGGACGACGTTCGGCTCGATGGTTTCGAAATCTTCTTTTTTACGTGTGAGTGTGTTGTAGAGTTGGATCATTTTCTTTACCACGAAGTACACAAAGGACACAAAGATAATCTGGGGAAAGGCCATTCGCTCATAGGTTTTCCAACCTTGGTGCCCTTCGTGTCCTTGGTGGTCAAATTATTTTACTTCTTCTTCCTACCGTTCTCATCCTCCACGCGGGCGAAGATCATACGCCCCGCGGCGGTCTGTAGGACTTTGGTGACGACCACATCCTTGTATTCGCCAATGAAATCGTGACCGTTCTCGACGACGACCATTGTGCCATCATCCATGTAGCCCACGCCCTGACCATGTTCCTTGCCTTCCTGGAAGATATTCAGGTTCATGCGCTCGGCAGGCAGGACAACCGACTTGACCGCATTCGCGAGTTCGTTGATATTCAGAATCGTCACTCCCTGCAATTCGGCAACGCGGTTCAAATTGAAGTCATTGGTAAGGATCGGACACTTCAACTGCCGCGCCAGTATAACGAGTTTATCGTCCACTTCGCGCACGCCCTCCGCGTTGATGTCGCTGATGCGTACGAGAATGCTTGGTATCTTTTGCAGTTCGGCAAGCACTTCCATGCCGCGGCGTCCGCGTTGGCGGCGCAAGCCGTCAGCGGAATCAGCAATATATTGGAGCTCATTCAGCACAAAGCGCGGGATGAGAAGCGTGCCGGGCAGGAATCCCGTTTTAGCGATGTCGGCAACGCGCCCGTCTATGATCACACTCGTATCCAGCAGGATGTTGCGATTGAGGTTCGTCCATGAGGATGAAGAGCCGTTCCCATTGCCCCCACGTCCGCTCAAGGCGCTGACCAGTCCCAACAAATCACCCTGCCGCATCACGAACAGCGAAACCCCAAAATAGGAGAATGCCGCGACACCAACAAAAGGCAGTATCTTTCCAAACGGCGAAGGGAGCAGGGAAAGGGGAAAAGCCAGCAGTGCGGCAGTGAGCAAGCCAACGATCAAACCGATCAACCCGGCAAACAGGGTTTCCGCGGAAAGGTGCCCAAGCGACCGGCGGATGGCGCGCGCGGGCCGCGTGGTGAAATACGGGATCAGGATGAACCCGGACAAGCCGCCAAGCAAGGCAAAGACGCTCTGGAACAAAAAGATTTCAGCCGTATCGGATGGTCCCAACCAGTTTGAAGCTGTTTCCCCGAACGAAAACCCCAGGATGCTGACAATGAACAAGCCAATGAAGCGGAAGATAAATTCGACAATGCGAAAAGAATTACTGCTTTGATTCATAAATAACTCCTTTGTAAAGTGCGGAATAAAAGAATAATGCACGTATCATAGCATGGCTGAAAAGCCTAGTCAATCGGCTCATCCAAACTTCATATACTGTTGTTATAATCTTCAAATCTTCATATTTTTCTGATGGATGGACATCCCGCTTCTTTCCCCGCCCGGGGCTGATTCCGGGACGACCAGCCTGATCCAAGGCTATGACCCTTACCGACACCCTCAACCGCCCCCTGCGCGACCTGCGTATCTCCGTCACCGACCGGTGCAACTTCCGCTGTGTATATTGCATGCCAAAGGAAGTTTTCGGGTCCGATTATCCATATCTCCCGCACAACCAGGTACTCACCTTCGAAGAGATCACGCGGCTGGCACGCATCCTCGTGACATATGGCGTGAAAAAGATCCGGCTGACCGGCGGCGAACCGCTTGTGCGCAAGGACCTGCCCCTGCTCATTTCCATGCTCGCACAGATTCCCGATCTCGATTTGACCCTCACAACCAACGGTTCGCTCCTTGCCCGTAACGCACAGGCATTGAAAGACGCCGGTTTGAAGCGAGTTTCGGTCAGCCTCGATTCGCTCGACAATACAGTTTTCAAAGCCATGAATGATGTGGATTTCCCAGTGGAGAAAGTGCTCGAGGGCATGGAAACAGCCCAAAAGGTCGGGTTGGAACCGATCAAGGTCAACATGGTGGTCAAGCGCGGAGTCAATGAATCCAGCATTTTACCGATGGCGCGCTTTTTCCGCGAAAAGGGATACATCCTGCGCTTTATCGAATATATGGATGTCGGTCATACCAACGGCTGGCGCACGAACGATGTGGTCTCATTGAAAGAGATCGTGGATGTTATCAGCGCGGAACTGCCGCTTGAGCCACTCGACCCGAACTATAAGGGCGAGGTGGCTGAACGCTGGCGCTATAAAGACGGGAGCGGCGAGATCGGCGTGATCTCCTCGGTCACTCAACCGTTTTGCAGTACGTGCAATCGAGCGCGCCTATCTGCCGAGGGGAAACTATACACCTGCCTCTTTGCTGTCAAAGGACATGATCTAAAAAGCCTTGTGCGCAGTAATGCAACCGATGAGGAGATTTCAAACGAGATCACGCGCATCTGGGGCAAGCGCAGTGACCGCTACTCTGAACTTCGTTCCGAGAACACGGTCGATTTACCAAAGGTAGAGATGTCGCATATCGGGGGATAGGTATTATGATCGATCTATCCCGCCTTTATTTATACATGGGAGCCGCGCTGGTGTTGCTTCTGGTTCCCGGCCCGGCGGTGTTATACATCACCGCGCGAAGCGCAAGCCAGGGACGCATGGCGGGACTGGTCTCAGTTCTCGCTATCGAAACCGCGAACTTCATTCAAGCCATCGCCGCGACGCTGGGGCTTTCGGCGATCTTGTTATCATCTGCACTGGCGTTCGATGTGGTGAAATATCTGGGTGCGGCGTATCTCATTTACCTGGGGGTTCGAAAATTGCTGGCTTCAGACAACAGTGGAGAAGGTGGAGCAATAAAACAGGAAAGCCTGTCGTACATTTACTGGCAGGGTTTCGCCGTCAACATCCTCAACCCGAAGACCGCGCTATTTTTCTTTGCTTTTTTCCCGCAATTCGTTGACTCCGCAAAGGGAAATGTGATCGGTCAGAATTTATTGTTGGGTGCGGTCTTTGTCGGCATGGCGGTCATTACCGACAGCATGTATGCATTGTTGGCAAATTCAATTGCAGGCAGGTTATCAGGGAACCGCCGCTTCAACAAGGGAGCGAGATTTTTCGCGGGTTTGGTTTATGTCGGTTTAGGAATCACAACCGCGCTGACAGGGGCAAGGAAGTAGATCGACACGGTGTCATGGGGACTGTTCTTACAAATGCTTACCCAACCACTCGGTCATCGCCTTGAACACTTCCGCCTGTTCAGGCTCGTTGTGAATTTCGTGGTGCAAGCCATCCCATAGTTTCAGAGTGACATCTGCATTTGATTCACTTGCCAGTCTGGCAAATTCCTCACTCCCGCTGGCGTAGACCAATCTGTCTTCTGTACCGTGCATGAGCAGTAAAGGAGGTTTGATCTCCTTTGCCCGCGAAAAGCACAGGTTAACGCCTGTCAACATCGCTTTACCAAGACCGGCGCTAAGCCTTCCGTGCACCAATGGGTCGTCCATGTATTTTTGGACGACAGTGTGATCACGCGAGATCGTAGCAGGGTCCAGTCCGCTGGGAAGTGTCAAGCCGGGCAGGAGCGACCCTAAAATTTTTATCAGCGAAATTTTTGCCTTTTGCTCCTCCAGGGGGGAACGGAATCCGGCCCCGGTGGCGATCACACCCTGTAACTCTTTGCCATATTCGATGGCATAGGCAAGCGTGAGCATCCCGCCTAGGCTGTGACCATAAAGGAATAGTGGGATCCCGGGGAAGTTCTGCCTCTGAAACCCAACGAATTGATGAATGTCCTGTAACGCAACATCAAGCGAGGGAATGTGTCCGCGTGCGCCGCCGGTTTTGCCGTGTCCGCGCAGGTCGAAGCCGAAGAGGGCATAACCGGCATCGTTCAAGGCTTTGCCCGCGTGTGCATAGCGCCCGGTATGTTCGCCGAGTCCGTGGATGAGGCAGACAATGGCTTTGGGTTTGCCTTCAGGCTCCCAGCCCTGCATGTAGAAGGTGACATCGTCGTTCATGTCTGTTTTGGGTTCAGTGTTCATGGATTCTCTCGTTGCGAGGCGGCGTTGGAGAATGCCGCTTACGCCTTCCCACCGGTGATCGTGAACTCGCAGGCTTCCTCGCCCATGGCTTTACAGGAGGTTTCCTCCACATCGTAGTTCTGTCCGGTTGCCCAGAACAGGCATTCGCGGACTAGTCCCTGGGTCACGTAGCAGATCGGCGCGGAGGCGGACTGACCGTCAGTGTTGGGAGAGACGTGGTCGGCGAGAAGCAGGTCGAGGTCCAGGGTGTGAACCGTGATGTCTTCCGACAAGGTCCCGATGAATTTGCCGAGCAGTTCGAGGGCGGGTTTGCGGCGCGTCGAAAGAGGAAGTCTCTTGATGATGGCGGCTTGTGCCTTGCCTCCGAGCGCGGCGTCATCCAAAAGATGATCCCAAAGACGCTGTCCCACACGGATGAGGGCGCCGCGCGCGCCACGCCCATAATAGGTGCGCAGGGCGGCTTGCAGGGACGCGTACGCCTTCGCTGATTCGGCGGCGTTCTTTTTGGTGAAGGTTTCAGGTTTTGACCATTCGGCAGGCAGTTGCGAAAGAGACAGCATCGCGCTGAACTGGTCGGATCCGAGTTCCTTCGCGACCGTTTCGACAAAACGACCCAATACACGGCTGGAAAATTTTATTTCACTCACTCCTTCACATCTCCCACTTCGAACCTGCAATATTCATCGCCTTTTGCAAGGCAGTGCGTTTCTGTCACTTCATACTCTTTACCTGTTGCCCATTGCACCGCTTCAGAAACTGAGCCTATGTAAAGATGACAAACGGAATGGTCGCTTTGGCGGCTGTTGCAGATGGCGCAAGTGGATTCAATATAGGCGAGTCTCCCCCCGCTGTCATCCAGCCAGGCGTTGACTTCAGGGTTGCTTTTCTTCAAGGCGTTCGCCATGCCGTTCAGGATGAACTTGATACGCTCTTTTTGAGGCATTACCTTAAGCGCCACCCCTGCGACGCCGAGCAATGCCGCCTGTTCGCGCACGCCGTATTGAAAGGATGCCTTGCCGATGCGTCGTAACATACCCTTGCCGCCGCGACCGTAAAAATCTTCAATGGCTTGGTTCAACTGGGCATACTGCGAAGCTTTGATGGAAGGTTCGAGATCGTTGGGCGGAAAGTTCCCGATAAACTTATCCAACCCGCAGGTTTTCAACACGGCATTCAGTCCGTGTCCGCCCATCACCTCTTGCATCGAGATGAGCGCCTGTCGCACAAGTGAATTGATGATGACTGCATCTTCCCTGGCTGTCATACTGCCTCCTTCTCTATTGATGAGGAAACCCACCCATGTAGTGCAACGTGCTAAACAGGGTGGGTTAATACGCTTTCACATCGAAAGTATACACAGGATACGCCTCACCGGTGCGGACGAATCCCATCTTTTGATACAGCTTCAGTGAAGTCGGGTTATCGCTCTGTGTGTTCACCGATAGTTTCAGTCGCCCCTCCTTTACAAGCCGCCCCAACAGGTCTCCCAGCAAAGCACCGCCCACACCGCGCCCCTGCCTGGCATTATGCACAGCAAGACGCGCAAGGTGCGCCCGTGCCCCAGTGCCGGTCGTCATTTGATAACCGATCACGCCACTCTCATCCTCTGCAACCGTCGCAAATATGGATTGTGAAAATGCCTTGCCCAGCGTATCCAGTGAGTTGTGCCATAACGGATCGAACGATTCACCGTCCACATCTGCGACAGCAGGAAGGTCTGCCTCCACCATCTTGCGGATGCGGACTCCCTCCGCTTCGCTCGGCGCCCAAGGCTGATACGACCACTCGAGCATAACGATATTCTGACGGTTCCTGAACCCAGCCAATTCCAACACCTTTTGGAACCACGAATGTTGTACGATGGCGGCAACCTGCGCCCCTCCTGCACGGGCAATATCGTCCCTTGCCGCATTCCACAAAATGATCCACGCGTTATCCGCAGACCAATATCCCGAATGAACGAACAGCCGCACCCAGGCAATCCCGTTTGTTTCCTGGGGACATGCCAGTGCGGCTGTGATCTGCCCGCCATTTTCCACCGCCCAGAAAAAATCATCCCCCAGCCATTCCAAGGGCGAGCGCCAGTCAAGGTGACGGTGGGAGCGGGTCTCAAAGAAGATCAGGTTCGATAACCGTTGATGATCGTTGAGGTCCGCCGGGCGAACCTGTGTGTTGATCACTATTTGATGAATCCAATACGCTTGAGAAATTTCATGATATGCTGGGTGAGATTTGGTTTTTCCACGAGGCGCATGGAATCGTACACATCCATCTGCGAGGCAGTAATGCGTCCGCGTTTGAGGTTGAGGTTGGCGGAGGCTTTCCGTATGATCGAGTGCATGTCGCCCTCACCCGCCTCCTCCAGAATGGACGCGGCGCGTTCGTATTCAGCCAGCGCTTCGTCGTATTTTTTGAGACCCTCGAGCGCGGCAGCGCGGTTCCCCACCGCAATGCCCTGCCGCCTTATATCGCCCCCTTTTTGAAAAACCGATTCCGTGCCATCAGTAGCTTGCAGGGCTTCCTTTGCCCTGCCTGCCTGTAACAATGCCACACTCTGGTTGTTCTTCATCTCCGCCGCATCCAATTCGTTCTGCGCGTTTGCATAAGCCTGTGC
>DATDAG010000102.1:0-7574 GCA_036525495.1 Anaerolineales bacterium | reverse complement strand
GCTGGTAAGGTACGAGTCGCGATAGGCTAAAGCTTGTTACAGGTTGTTCATTAGGCATGCGATCCTTGATTTACAGACTCAATGTCACTCAAGATGAATTCTTGAAAACAGCTTGCTTTTGGGTGGCGGGCAAACAATCTTGCTCTTTGTTCGCAGAGTAAGGGATGGTTGATTATTGCCAGAGGTCAGTGAAAATTGTTCTTTTGCGGCCATTTAGTGCCGTTTTCTATTGTGGTTTTGGCACTGCAAAAGTCGAGTAATAACACAAAATCGAACCTCATTAAAACCATGCCTGATCGTCTTCTTGAAACAAAATTCCACACCCCTGTCTGGCGTTCCGACGGCGTAATACGCCCTCGACTTTTGGATCAACTGCAAGCGGGGTTGACCGAGCAGCGTAAATTGACGCTGGTCTCCGCGCCTGCCGGTTATGGGAAAACTACATTAATAACCAGTTGGCTAAATTTTTTTACGGAATCAACGTGGACTATCTGGCTGTCCCTCGAAAAAAGCGACAATGAGCCAGCACGGTTCTTGTCATACTGGGCAGCCGCTTGGAATCGGATTATTGACTTTGGGCTGGAAAACATTCTGGAGCTATTGGACGCGCCGCAACTCCCACCCTTCCAAAACATTCTGGATGAAGTCATCAATCCTCTGGCACAGCGTAATAAACCGGTCATTCTTGTTCTTGATGATTACCACACTATCACCAACCCGCTCATTCACGAGATGTTGGAATACTTTCTTGAGCACCAACCCCGTCTGGTACATCTAGTTGTCATCACACGCTCAGACCCACCATTGCCTCTCGCACGCTTAAGAGCCCGCGGACAAATGATTGAGATCCGCGCCAGTGACCTGCGCTTCACAGAGGAAGAAGCTGGTCATTTCTTTAATCAGTCCATGCAACTCCTGCTGGATGAGGAGAACATCCGCTCTTTGGAATTGCGCACGGAGGGATGGGCAGTTGGTTTGCAACTGGCAGCATTGGCGCTCAAAAACCTGCCAGATCCACAAAAATTTGTGGAAACATTCCGCGGCAACCACCGCTTTGTGTTGGATTATCTGGCGGAGGAGGTCATTCGCCAGCAAAGGGACGAACTTCGTAATTTTCTTGTTCAGACTTCCATATTGGATCGCTTCAATGCCGAATCCTGCGGAGCAATCACTGGATACCCTGACAGCCAAAGCTTGCTTTCAGAACTTGAACAGGCGAACCTTTTCCTTGTTCCACTGGATGATGAACGCGTCTGGTATCGCTATCATCACCTTTTCGCCGACTTCCTGCGAACGGAACTCTCCAAAACTGAAGCCGAAAATCTATATATTAAGGCTGCTCTTTGGCACGAACATAATGACTTTCTCTCTGAAGCAGTGGGATATGCCACCACAAGTGGCGATCTTGAACTTTTGGCGGATATCATCGATCGGGGATTAAAAAAAGATTCCGTTTGGTCGGGAGGAAATATGACGTTATATGCATCCTGGTTGGAATCTCTTCCTCCACAAGCCTTTCAAAACCGCCCTGAATTGAGTTTGAACGCTTCGCACATTCTCTACCTGTTAGGACGCTTTGATCCAGCTGAAAAGCAAATTGATCAGGCTGAGAATACATTGCAAGCCCTGCCATCCTCAAATGAAAAAGAGCAATTGTCAGCGCTGGCGTCACTATACCGCGGCATAATTGCTGGCGTGCGAGGGGATATGCAGCAAGCCATGGAGAGGATCACTTTCGCCCAGGAACGCATCCCACAGGAGCATCATTTGCAGCATGCACGCGGGTTTTATACCCTTGGACTGGCGTACCAGCTCTCCGGGAAATTTGCACTTGCGGTACAAAACTATTTGAGATCAAGCGAAGAAGCGCAATCCGCTGGGGTGCGTTTTCTTGCCATTCAGGCGCTCGGTTCCGCAGCCGAAGTACAGATCAGCCAGGGGCAACTACGGCAGGCGGAGCAAACCTGCCAACAGGCAGTACAAATCGCAAGAGGCAAACAATTACCCCCGCTGGGTTTGGCAGAGTCAATTCTGGGCTGCATCGCCCTCGAGCGAAACGATCTCGTCGCCGCCGAGGAATTCCTGCAATATGGCATCGAGTTATCCCGTCGAGGCGGCTTGATCGGTGATGTGATTTTAGGAAAAGCGTATTTTGCCCGTGTACATGCTTATCAAGGGCGCGTATCGGATGCCTTGGAGACCATCCAGGAAGCGAACACCATCATACAAGGCATCGGTGTGGAGCGCATGTCCATACTTGCGGCAGCTCATATCGCAAACTTGCAACTTTATACCGGTCAGGAAGAGGCAGCAGCACAATGGGCGGTGAAATACCAGGCTGTGCGCGCCAGCCACCCGCGCGAATTCGCGGAGTTGACCCTGGTGCGCGTCCTGCTGAAAACGGGCGATCGCGAAAATGTTCCGTCCATCTTGGATGCTCTGCTTAAGCGAGGGCAGGCTCAGGGTCGTGTTCGAACCGTTATGGAAGTCATGATTCTGATGTCGTTATTCCATCGCGCCGAAAAAGACATCCCTGCCGCGGTAGATTGGCTGTCCCAGGCACTGGAATTGGCGGCACCCGAAGGCTTTATCCGCATTTTTTTGAATGAAAGGGATACGCTTCTCGATTTGTTGCCAAAAGCGCGTCAGTCCGCCCCCGAACTTGTGGATGCCATTCTAGGCATTCAGCAAACTGAAAGAGACTCTCATCCATCGCCCCTCGACCAGCTTATCGATCCCCTCAGCGAACAGGAATTGCGTGTATTAAGCCTGATCGTGGCAGGCAAAACCAACCGGGAGATCGCCGACGAACTGTTCATCAGTGTCGGGACTGCCAAATGGCATGTTCATAACATTTTGCAAAAATTAGGAGTCAACAATCGTTCGCAAGCCACCGCCCGGGCCAAAGAATTGGGCTTCTAAAACGTCCTTTGCTAATTTCTGAGAGCCGCCCTGCGCAGCCTTTTTATTTAACCTATCCACCCGACCTATCTTCCGATAGGGGACAAAAGCCGCATAAATCAATAGACTATAATCATCGTCAACAAAATCGGTATAGGAGTACACAATGACAAAACAAAAAAGCAACGTATGGATCTTTATGCTCGTAGCGTACGGATTTTCCTGGCTGTTCTGGGTTCCCGAGGCATTGATCGCACAAGGCGTTTGGAATGCGCCTGAATCCGTGAAGAATTTCCTCGAAGGTTCGTTCAACCTTGGACCCTGGGGACCGCTTTTTGCGGCGATCCTCGTGACCTTAATCTATCAGGGCGGCACAGGGGTAAAGGATCTGTTCAAGCGCGGACTCATGCTGCGGCTTGGGAAATGGTGGTGGGCAGCTCTGCTCACCTTCCCTGTGTTGATCGGCGGTTCATTGGCATTGTCAGCTTTGTTTGGCAACTCCCTTCCTGAATTTGAAGCGTTGGCGCAGCCTATAGCGCTCCCCATTGCGCTGGTTTGGATATTCTTCCTTGGTGGTCCGCTACAAGAAGAGTTTGGTTGGCGCGGTTATGCCTTCGAATACCTTCGTCAAAAATATGATGCATTGGTTGCAGCCATCATCGCGGGGTTGATGTGGGGCGCCTGGCACCTCCCCCTATTCTTTGTGCCGCGTTCAGAAGATTACTACAACCGTCCATTGTGGGGTCTCCTGCTGACAACAACTCTGGCTGGTATCATATTCGCCTGGCTGTATGCCAACACGAACGGAAGCATCTTTGCCGCCATGTTGGGGCATACCATGTTCAACTGGTCCAATTGGGTGTTTCCTGCCCTCAAGTCTGATTCCGCCGCCTTGATCCTGTTTGGGCTGTACTTCCTTGCCGTCGTGTACATCATCTGGCAATACGGAAGAAAAACCCTGACCAAAACTTAATTCTTGGTATCTACCGTCCCTCAAGAGCCGTTCATAACGGCTCTTTTTATTTAATTTCCTATCTATGTAGGGTTTACAATCAGCGATTTAACCTACCCACCCAACCTATCTTCCGATAGGGGACAAAAGCCCCATAAAACTATAAACTGTATCTGTCGTTATAAAACTAAAAAAGGAGAAACAAAATGAATACAAAAACTCTTAAACCATTTCTGACTATAACCTTTGCTTTGACCTGGGGAATCGCTGCACTGCTGATCTTTTTCAACGACCAGGTTGTAGCGATCTTTGGTGAAATCACATCGAGTAACCCCTTATTTATCCTCGCGGTATATGCACCTGCCTTTGCTAGCGTATTTCTGGTCTGGCGATATTATGGACGAAAAGGGCTAGGCAGCTTTTTTCAGCGATTGACCTTATGGCGGATGCCCCGAGTATGGTGGGTATTCTTGCTCTTGGGTATTCCTGCCTTCGCTTACCTTGCCGCAGCACTGAATGGTTCGATCAGCGATCCTTTCCCCTTTTCCCCTTGGACTCTGGTATTCCCGGCACTGGCACACTCCTTTTTCCTCGGCACACTCGAGGAATTCGGCTGGCGAGGGATCGCTCTGCCTCTGTTGCAGCGTAAGATGGCTCCCTTTTGGGCTGGCTTAACTTTGGGCGTTATTCACGCAGTCTGGCACTTCCCTGCGTTCCTGCTAGGTGGGGGGCTTCAATATGGTTCCTGGTCCCTCATGCCATATATTGGAGGCGTCATCGCTCTCAATATCATCATCACCCCTCTGTTCAATGCTTCCCGCGGTAGTCTGTTGATCGCTTACTTGTGGCACTTTCAGATGATGAATCCCGTCTTTCCTGATACTCAACCATGGGACAACCTCGTTTTCGGCATCGTGGCAGTGATCCTCGTTGTTCTCAATCGACACACGATGTTCAAAAAAGGAACCGGTGTTACCGAGGTGCTCATGCCGGGGCGTGAGGCTGAAATGACCTCCGAAGCGGATAAAGCTTCGAAAGAATCGATTTCCGCAACAGCCGGATAAATCTCAGCTGAGATGAAACTGTTTCCTAGGATCAACATTGAGGGCGAAGAGATGCGCTCCTTGTCCTCAATGTTGATCCAAAACGAAAAGTAAGGATACTCTCATGGCAACACAATTTTCAGTCCAAGACAACAAACCCTGGAAAAAAACTTTCTTCACCATCTGGAACGGACAGGCGCTTTCCATTTTGGGCAGCCAATTGGTGCAATTCGCCCTGATCTGGTACCTGACGGTCCAGACCGGTTCGGCCACTGTGCTGGCGACTGCCACCCTGGTCAGTATGCTGCCCAACGTAATCCTTGGCCCGTTCATCGGTACCTTGGTCGACCGCTGGAATCGCCGCCGGATCATGTTGCTGGCTGACAGTATAGAGGCACTGGCAACCGTCGCTTTGGCAGTTTTGTTTGCGCTGGATGTTGTCGAAGTCTGGCATATTTTTGTTGCTCTTTTCATCCGCTCTTTGGCAGGTGCATTCCACTCCAACGCCATGAATGCTTCCACATCCCTGATGGTACCTGTGGAACAACTAACCCGCATTCAGGGACTGAACCAACTGCTCGGTGGCGGCCTAAACGTGGTTGCTGCGCCGTTGGGTGCTTTACTTTTGGGAATGCTGCCCATGCAGGGTATGCTGGCAATTGACGTGACCACAGCGTTATTTGCCATCCTACCGCTGGCCTTTATCCAGGTTCCCCAACCAGAACGTAATGCGATAAGTGCAGAAAAGACAACCGTCTGGATAGACTTCAAAGCAGGCTTACACTATATGTTTAGTTGGCCCGGTTTGTTGATCGTTGGGTTGCTGACGGTGGGCATAAATTTCACGATCATCCCTGCCTTCTCCCTGCTTCCTCTCATGGTCAAGGATTATTTTGGCGGAAGCGCCATTCACTTGAGTTGGGTGGAATCCGCTATGGGTGCCGGCATGATTCTTGGCGGGGTGTTGCTGAGTATCTGGGGTGGTTTCTCGCGTAAGGTACTCACATCGCTGGTTGGGCTGATGGGCATGGGAACGGGTACCCTGATCCTTGCATTGGCACCTGCATCATCGATCTTGTTTGCCGTTGGTGCCGCGCTGCTTGTTGGCTTTATGACTCCAATGACGATGGGACCGTTCTTCGCCGTCATCCAATCCACTGTTGAACCAGGTATGCAAGCCCGCATTTTCTCTCTCCTGAGCAGCGTTGGCACGGGGATAGTCCCAATCGGATTGATGATCGCTGGCCCCGTTGCGGATCGAATCGGAATTCAGGCCTGGTTCCTGTTTGGAGGCGTTTTGTGTATCCTTATGGCGGTGACCGGTTTATTCATCCCCGCCGTGATGAACATGGAAAAGAAAGGCAATCCCCTGCCCGAAGCAGTTGGCACAAGCATCAGGCAGACGATTTAAACACATCGGAAGAATAACAGAAAGAGGCACTATGAAATCTATGGATCAACCCACTTATTATCAAATCTGTCTCGATGGAAAACTCGATGAACGCTGGCTGCGTTTGTTCGAGGGTTTGGAGGTTAAAACCAGTGCTGACGACCAAACCGTCATCTATGGAGAGTTCGATCAGTCTGCGTTGCACGGCTTGTTCAATTGCATCCGTGATCTGGGCATCAACTTAATCGCCGTGCAACGCCATCCAGACAGAAAAGAATCTTCGCATTGAAATCCAGGAAAGAACCTATGAAAACTAAAAAACATTCGTTGTGGTTTGAGATACTGCTATCAATCATCATCCCTGTCTTTGGCATGGCTATGGGCGTAGGCGTCATGTTTTTCTTAGGCTGGAACCGGACAGACTATGGAAATCTAACCGTCAATTTATTCTTCTTGATGGGTGTGATTATTTTTATTGCTCTCTTCCGGTTTTCAGCTGAAGATCTGGGATTGAAGGCGATCAAAGCTCAATGGCGGATACATGTGTTTTTATCTTTGGCCATCTTTACACTGTACATGTTATTCTACCTTTTTGTCATCCGCATCTCTACCCTCAAGCCTTTTTCATCAAGTACCTTCTGGGGTTTGGTGACTTATCTCATCGTTGTCTTTGCTGAAGAACTTTACTTTCGCGGCGCACTGTATTCATTCTTTGAAGAGCGCTTCTCGGAGAAGACGGCACTGATCGTCTCTTCGATCCTGTTCGGGTTGTTTCATGCCCAGCAAGGATTACGTGGAATGATCTCAAGGACGTTCACTGGCTTGCTGTGGGGCAGCGTCCGCTACTCAACAGGGATGATCTTCCTGCTCATCGTCCCCGTTCATTTTGTCTACAACTCGGTCTGGTTGTTATTCGATGGCAATTGGAACAATCCGCCTGCCTGGGCGATTTATGCTTTGCCCGCGCTTGAATTTGTGATCGGTCTGGCGATTGTCGTCATTCGTGACAGGCAGTCAAAGAATGTCTGAACGAAAATCAAATGACCAGTTTTTCTATCAACCATCTGGTTATTTAGGAATTTTTCCTTTTGTGGAAAACATTACCTGAAAAGTCGATTACAAAACTTATTTTGACCGCTATCCTAAAGGCAACATAACTATCCAACTATAGTGGTTAAGAAAAATAATTTGAATAATCATAAGGTTGCATAGCCAGCCAAATGCTTGGTGTAAACCCCCATCAGACGGGGAATGTCGTTGGCTTGGGTAGATAAAACGTCCAAGGCTT
>DATDAG010000101.1:0-6589 GCA_036525495.1 Anaerolineales bacterium | reverse complement strand
AGTCCGCGTGATGCCATAGATTTTCCTTGGAGACCCTAAAGGTTTTAAAAACCTTTAGGGTCTGATTTTATTTATGTTTCCAAACCGCGGCGCGTTTTTCCATGAATGCGTTCAAGCCTTCCTGCGCGTCGTCGGTTTTCATCAACTCATCCAAATAGAGTCTCTCCAGTTCGGATGCAGCCGTGTCCCATGCGCCGAATCCTGACCGTAAAGCGCGTTTTGTCATCGTCAGTGCAACGCGGCTGAGTTTCAACAACTGTGCCGACTTCTCCTCAACCCATTGTTCCAATCCGTCAGAGGAAACAACGGCGTTGACCAAGCCGATTTTCAGCGCTTCATCGGCGGTGAGAGTGCGCCCTGTGAGGAGCATATCTGCCGCAGCGCGGTAGCCAACCATCAATGGCAATCGCATCGCAGCAATGGGAGCGAACGCGGCAAGTTGGATCTCTGGCTGTCCGATCTTGGCGCTTTCAGCCATCACCGCGAGGTCACAGCACAGCACCAGTTCACATCCTCCTCCGAGCGCGTGACCGTGAACTACAGCCAGCGTGGGGCAGGGAATATTTGCAAGCAGCTGGCAGGTGCGGTCGAAGAGCGGGATCATCTCTCCAACTTTATCGGGGGTGTGATCCGCCACATCCACGCCTGCCGAGAACATTTTTCCTTCGGCGCGCAGGATGAGAATGCGGATGCTTTCATCGCGCGCCAACTCTGTCAACGCAGACTCGAATTGAGTCAAGGCGGCGATATCCAGCACATTAAGCGGAGCCCTGTTCAAGATCAGGGTTGAGGCGCCATTCTTCGTCTCGACAGAAACGAACGAGTCGGTCATGTTAGTTCCACGCCGCAAACGCCGCAGTGGGTAAATTCTTCGGGCAGGGCTTTGGCGCCGCATGAGTTGCAGGTCTTCTTGTATGCCCCCCAGATAAATTCACTGCTTTTTCCCTGCGCCGCCCGCTCGCGCAACATGCGGTAACGGGGCGCGCGCTTTTCCACGAAGGCTGTCATCCCTTCAAGGGGTTCCCAGGAGGTGTAGTGGGTGGATAACCAATCGCGGGCATGCCCGATGGTTTGGTGCCAGGACAGGTTCTTCCAGAAGTTGACCTGCTCTTTTGTGTAGCGCATGCATTCAGGGAACTTGTCCACGATTTCCTGAGCCAGTTCTTCCACGGCTTCATCCAACTTGCTGAGGTCGATACTGTAACCATCATCGCCCTTTTGCGCCTTGGAAATTTGCTCTTTGGTGGCGTGTTCTATGAATTCGCCATCCTTTTTTACAGATGGGACAACCTGGTTGACCAATCCCCATTCAAGTGCCTGATAAGGAGGAATGATGCGGTTCGTCATCAGGATGTAGCGCGCGCGACGGTCGCCCACAAAGATCGACAACCATTGTGTCGATCCGCCCGCTGCCACGCTTCCGACGCTGGTGCCAACCTGTTTGATGTAGGCATGTTCGGCGATGACCGAAAGATCGCAGGCGAGTTGCGATTCGTTTCCCCCACCAACCGCCATGCCGTTCAAGCGTGCAATGACGGGCTTGCCTGTGTTGACAATACTTTCGATATACGCGCCAAACAGACGCATATACTTCCAGTAATCATGCGGCGAACTGGTGTAACGTTCCTGGTATTCCTTTACGTCCCCGCCTGTGCAAAATGCCCGATCTCCCGCACCCGTGTAGACAATGACAGCCACCTCATCGTCAAAAGATGCCTGGCGGAACCCGATCGCCAGTTCTTCCAGCGCGTTGGTGCTGTATGAGTTATACACTTGGGGGCGGTTGATCGTGATACGCGCCACCCAGTTCCCCTTTTCATAGATGATCTCTTTGAAATCCGTTTTTTGTTCCTTCAACACGTCCATAGTCTTCTCCGTTTCACATCCTTCAATTTTGCCCTCCCGCTAATGCGGGATTTCCGTACTCACGATTTTGTCCACAAATTCGTTGGCGGGTTTTTCCAAGATGCCGTGGTAGTCGTTGAACAATTGTCGCGCTCTGGAACCAACCCAATCAGGTGGGAGTAGCGCAGCGGGCAGGTTCGGGTCTACGCGTGGGAAATTCTGGAAGTGGTGCATCAACCAAAAACGACGGACGAAACAATCATCCGCCTTTGGCGCTTGACTCCCGTTGTTCTTGCAGGTGAGATATTCTTTTTCGAACTTGGCGATGAATCTCTTGTATTGGGTTGCCAGGTGTGACAGGTTCCAACAACGACGGACAAGTTCCTGGTCCTCCGAGGGGCCCATATGGATCCCTGAAAAAATTTCAACATGGTCTTGCATAACTAGTTCGTTGCACAGAGCGAGTATCTCTGTTTTACGGTTGTGAGGCGAGATCCACATGTTCGGAGCCAGTTGTCCAAACCCATACCAGGGCAGGCGCGTGCGGAAGGTGTGCCGCAGACTCCGTTTTTTCTCAGGCAGGGAAAAGACGACGATCTGCCACATCCCATCCCATTCCTTGAAGGGAAGTTCGAAGATGCGCTTGCCGCCCTGTACAAGCAGCGACCAGCCGCGCGGGGTGAGGGAGTATTGACTGCGCCGTCCCTCTTTGCGGGTTGCCAGCCAGCCTTTGCGCGACATGCGTGAGAGCGTAAGACGCGCTGCGCGTTCTCCTACCCCCAATTGATCCAGAAGGGACAGCAGGTTGCCGGTCCAGATCGAACCGCCGCGCGGAAGAATGAATTCACCGAAGAGGGTGAAGATCAAAAATTGCGTCCGGACGGAGGGTTTTTCTATTGCCATTATTGGCTTGCCTGTGCATCTTCCCTGGCTAATTTTTCCAGGCGACGAAATCCCAGGATCGCCGCTCCCAAGGCGGTGACAAATTGAACCATGTCGCCTTCCGCGACGTTAACATCGGTCTTGAGTTGTTCACGCACGACTCTTCCCATGGCTTCATAGCGCAAAATGCCTCCGATCAATGTGAACTCAGGGGTCAAGCCAACACGTTTGATCAACTGTGTGGAACGTCCAACGAGCGAAACAATGGCTCCAAACATAATATCGGAGGGTGATGAACCCTGTGATAAATGGTTGATGACTTCTGATTCAGCGAACACCGCACATACACCTGATATTGGCACAGGTTGTTTGGAAACGGTTGCCAGTGTCCCTATCTCTTCGGTTTTGTAACCCATGTAGCGGGCGGTCTTTTCGAGGAATGCGCCTGTCCCCGCAGCGCATTTATCGTTCAAACGAAATGATTTGACCTTCCCTCCCTCCACAAGTTGGATGGCTTTCATCGTCTGTCCGCCCACATCCAAAATGGTGCGGGTATTTGGATAAAGAAAGGTCGCGCCGCGCGCACTGGCATTGACGTCGGTGACATTGACATCGCGGAACCCGACAAGGTGCCGCCCAAAGCCTGTGGTCACTAAATAGGAAGAGTCAGCCTCTTGAAGTCCCGCGAGATCGAGAACTTTGTGGAACGCCTTGCGCGCAGCTTCCTCGAGTCGAAATCCCGTGCTGAGCATGGCGCGGCTGACGATCTCCTTTCCGTCACGCAGGATGACGGCTTTTGTGTAGGTGGAGCCTACGTCGATACCAGTAATATAAGTCATGCGGACTCCTTTGCAGTGGAAGGGGCGCGGCTGGCAAGGATATGGTCGAGTGCAAACAAAGCAGCTCCAAGTGCGCCCATGTAATGTGAGTCGTCACTGATGTTTAGTTTGAAACCAACTGCCTGTTCGAGAGCCTTGATCACGCCGACGTTCTTGGTAACGCCGCCAGTGAAGGTCAATTCCTCTTCGATGCCAACGCGGCGCAATAAGCCGACAGAACGCGATGCAATGGACAGATGCACGCCCCAGAGAATGTCTTCGATCTTTTTGCCTTTGCCCAGCCATGATAAAACTTCCGATTCAGCAAAGACTGTGCAGGTAGTGCTGATCTTGACAGGTCTCTCCGCCTGCATCGCAACGTAACCAAGCTCATTGAGCGGAATATCCAACGCGTCCGCGGCGGCACCGAGGAAACGACCTGTTCCCGCTGCACACTTGTCATTCATGCAAAAGTCCAGCACATCGCCGCGAGGTCCGATGCGGATCGCTTTCGTGTCCTGCCCACCCATGTCCAGTACGGTCTTGGTGTTGGGGAACATGTGCGCCGCACCGCGTGCATGACAGGAAATTTCGGTCACCTGGGTATTGCCAAAGGTGACGCGGTACCTGCCATACCCTGTGCCGATCACGTATTCAACTTCCTCTTCCTGGATGCCGCTGTTTTTGAGCGCTTCGTTGTAGGCATTCTCAGCCGCAACGATAACATTTGCGCCGGTGTCGATCAGACTACGTCCGATGATTTCCTTTGATTCATTGATAACGACTGCCTTTGTTTGTGTCGAGCCGACATCGACTCCTGCGGCGTACGTCATGTGGACCTCCAACAGTAAATATTTATGCAGTTCTTTCAGCCAGGCGGCGGGATGCGAGTCCCTCAAAGAAGGCATCCGCGCGATTTTTCATCTGCGCTTCCGAAACAACGCGCTTATCCATCATGTCCGATTCGATAAACAGGCTAGGCGTATCTGTTGCCGCCATCAGGGCGCGGCGCCCATCTGCCAAACCTGTCGAGACTGTACGGCATGATTTGATCGGGTGATACACGACGCCATCCAATTCGTAATCACGCACCATGTCGATCAAAACCTGATCCTGATGGAACATGTTGTCCATCGCCTCGCGTACACTGATCAACGTACCTTCCGCCAAGCTTTCAACGGGATGATTGATATCGTACTCAAAGCCGAGATTGGCTCCGCCTGATGCAAAATGTAAATACGTCGAATGAACGAATGTTCCGCCCCATTCGGTGAACATCTCATTGAACCGGCGGAAAATGGGGTAGCAAGGCACGCCAACAAAAGCCAGCCGATATTTTTCATCGGTTTGTGTGCCGATGCCATGTGCGGCTTTGTATTCCATTTCTTCCACAAGATTTTTGAAGAATTGACTGCCTTCCCTTGTGCCGCGGAAATTATTCGAAACCCCCAGATACACCGTGCCATCCGTCAATGCATTGAATAAGGAAGGCTTGCTTTTGTTCAGTTCAAGCACACGCTTCCAGCCGCTGTTCATGCTGTTGGCATGGGTCATTGTTTCACGCAGATGGTCAATGTCGAATTTTTTGCCTGACACTTTTTCGCACAATGTGATCAATTCCCTGATCTGTGCCTCGACATACTTGCAATCGCGCGCAAAATCCGCGCTGCCCGGTTGAAATTGGCTGCCTGCCTGTCGTGTGCCGGGTACGTCCAGAACGAATACGGGAACATCGTACATACGCTCCCAAATCTCCGCCCATTTGATGTAGGTGTTGCAGGCGTTTGTCAACACTGTCAATGCAGGTTTGGGAATTTTTCCCATCGGGTGCTGACCGTCGCGCAGATGAATGCCAATGTCCGCTTTGACATATCCGCAAATATCGGGTGAGTACCCGTAATCTTCCGCGATAGTCAGGTATTCATCGGCAACGCGGCGAACTGCGGTTTGCAGGGATGTGATCTCAGGCAAAACGAGCGGAAAATCGAATACCTTTAATATCTCCGCCATGCTGCCCATCACAAAGACATACGCCGCGCCTCTATTGTTTTGCGCCGAATCGCCCAACTCTGCAAACCAATCGCGGAAAAGGTTTGCGCCTTCCACATTGCCGCGCCCAACAATGTCAACTTTTTTGTCTTCTGTCATATTGCACCTATGGACATAAGACCCGATAGGTTCTCGAAAACCTGGCGGGTCTTATTATTCGAACAGAATGGTCTCGGTAAAGGTCTCCATTTGAATTTCCATGTGGTCGAAATTTGTCATGTTCTCTTCGAACTCGTTCACGAAGTAGGGGATCCCTTTTTTGTCAAGCGCTTTTATGTACGCCACCTGTTCTTCGAGTCCCGGCTCGCACATCTTTGCTGCCGTGATAATGGCTGCCTCAGCATTTGAGTTGGCGATCCGTTCAAGAAGCATTTTTTCCTTGGACTTGCGCGCATCGTGTTGTACCGGGCTGTATGTTGATTTTTCCAAATACGCTTCTGCAAGATTGAACAAGGGATCGCCTTCAAGTGAGACGTCCTCCAGAATCCATCTCAAGCCTATCAATAGATCATCGTCCACCACATAGCAGGATTGTGAAACCGTACGGATCAAATCCAATGGAGGTTGTTCGCAGAATCCACCCTCGAAGACCACCCGAATCCTATCCTGACGTTTGGCTGGTCGTGCCTCGATCAGCGGGATCACCGCCCTCAACATTTCGTTATGTTCTTCGCGCGGGATCATGCCGCCGACGCTTGTGAGAACATATGCTTCGTAAGTTGAAAGCAGCCACGGTTGTTTGCATTTGATCTCATACAACTTCCGCAGGAGAGCGCGGTTTTCATTGAATACGGCAAGTGACGATCGCAGCATCTCATCTGTTATTGTCGTCCCCGCAATTGCCTCTATCTCGGTTTTTAGGCGTGCATATTCCTCGCGAAGGAAATGAACAGATGAGGCTGAATTTGCATTTTGTGGCAGATAAAGGATCTGGCAGGGATAGGGAAAATTGCGCCCCCACACAGCCGCCAGATTACGCGCCGCGTCACAGATGG
>DATDAG010000100.1:0-8190 GCA_036525495.1 Anaerolineales bacterium | reverse complement strand
GGGATGGGCAGGTCGAACCCTTTGAGCAACAGAGGACGAAGAAGCGGGCGTTGGCGCGTCTTGTGGAAGTGGTGACGGAGCAATGCAAAGGCGGCGACGAGGCTCATTTATGCGTGATCCAGGTTGAGGCGGAGAAGGAAGCGCAGGCTCTCGTCGATGAATTGAAATCGAAAGTGTTCGTGTCCGACATCCCGATCTATGAGTTGCCTCCCGCCATCGTTGTCCACGCAGGACCCAGGGCGATGGGAGTGGGCTTTTTCACCTAATGTCATTGTGACCTTCGGGAAGCAATCCCAATATGATACGGAGATTGCTTCACCCACCCGGCGTTTGAGCCTCGGGGCTCGCAATGACATAGATGCAAATGGTATAATCTTCGTTCCAAGCAAATTTCCCACGAACGTGGTTAATAAGGTAAGGAGTTCCAATGTCTGGTCATTCAAAATGGTCAACCATCAAACGCAAGAAAGGCGTGGCAGATGCCAAGCGTGGCGCGATCTTCACCCGTCTTGCGCGTGAGGTCGTGATATCGGCGCGTGAAGGCGGCGGCGATCCTGATTCGAATTTCCGTTTGCGGCTCGCGGTGGATAAAGCCCGCGCCGAGAACATGCCCAAGGACAATATCGAGCGCGCCATCAAGCGCGGCACCGGCGAAGATAAGGACGGCGCGGCGTTCGAGTCGATCACGTACGAAGGATATGTGGGTCACGGTGTGGCAGTGATGGTTGAGACCGTCACCGACAACCGCAACCGCACGGTTTCCGATCTTCGTCATGCGCTCACCAAGGCGGGCGGCAACATGGGCGAACTCGGTTCGGTGGCATGGCAATTCGACCGCATTGCGTATTTCTCCTTCCCTTCGAGCGCGATGAAATTCGACAAAGCCTTTGAGATCGGGGTCGAAGCGGATGCGAACGATGTCCTTGAAGAGGATGGCACGATCGAGATCATCGCCCCCATTGAATCTTTCAAACTGCTCGCGGATGCGCTGCACAAAGCCAATGTCCAGCCTGACGAGGCGGAACTGCGCATGTCTCCCAAACAGGAAGTGGAACTCGATATAGAAGATACACTCCAGGTCCTCAAGGCGCTCGAAACCATCGAAGACCTCGACGATGTGCAGAACGTCTATTCGAACCTCAAGGTATCGGATGAGGCGTTGGCAGCGCTCGAAACCGCATAATGATTTGAAACGCCGTTATTTGACAAAATAGAAAAGCGCTCACGATAGTACCAGACAGACGTTTCAGTAAACGTCTGTTTTTTCTTGCGGGCGTTGCTTCCCAATGAAGTTTGGTATAGGCTGAATCACAATATAACAGGAGACATCATGAGTCATATCAATCTTGCAACCAGGCAGGAACATCAGGGTATTTGCATCACCCTCGCCGCCGCGCCCGAGGAGATCAGCCCCAACACTGTGGGCAGGGAACCGGGCGAAGTCCGCTTTAATCCTGCCGACCAGACCGCGACGCTATCCGTCGGCGCAAAGGACAAGGTCACGCTCGAGACGTTCCGCCGCGCAGGCGGATCGCTTGCCAAATGGCTAACCAAAAACAAAGTGACTGAAGCCGCCATCGTAACCGCTTCATTCTCCGACTTTGAACTGGCTCCTGATCAAATTGCCTTCGCCCTCGCTGAAGGTTTGTTACTCGGCTCCTTCCGGTTCGATAAACACAAATCCAAAAAGGAAAAAGCGTCTCCCGCGACGATCTATTTCCTTGATGATTCATTCAAGTCCGCGCTTGAGCGCGCCTCCATCATCTGCGAAGCGACCAATCTTACGCGCGCCTGGGCGCATGAACCTGCCAATGTAATCAATCCCGTTTCACTGGCTGAAAGAGTTCAAGAACTTGCAAAAGAAGTTGGGTTAAAATGCACCGTCCTTGACGATAAACAACTCACCGAAATGGGCGCGGGAGCCATCGTCGCTGTGGGGCAGGGATCTGCCAACCCGTCGCGTCTGATCGTTTTGGAGTATCAGCCGTCAGCGGGGAAAGAGGCGAAGCCTGTCGTGTTGGTCGGCAAAGCCATCACCTTCGACACAGGCGGGTATTCCATCAAGACCATGCTTGGCATGGTTGGCATGAAATACGATAAATGCGGTGCGATGGCTGTAGTGGGGATGATATTCGCCGCGGCAAAGTTGAAGTTGCCGATTCCGCTGGTAGGAATCCTTGCCGCGTCTGAAAATATGATCTCAGAGATCGCCTACCGACCGAACGATATTCTCAAAACCTTGTCGGGGAAAACAGTGGAGATCATCAGCACCGACGCAGAGGGACGCCTGGTTCTATGTGATGCGCTCACGTATGCTCAACAGAATTTCGATCCGCGCGCCTTGATCGATCTGGCAACGCTCACCGGCGGAATTGTCACCGCGCTCGGATCGAACCGTGCGGGTCTGTTCTCGAACAATGATGAACTTGCAAACCGTCTTTTTGCGGCTGGCACAGCCACACATGAACGCCTCTGGCGCATGCCGCTCGATGAAGAATATTTTGAGATGATAAAAAGCGTGGACGCAGACATGAAGAATTCCGCTGGCATGGTTAAGGCGTCCCCAATCATTGGGGCAACCTTTCTCAAACAGTTTGTGGATGAGAAAACGCCGTGGGCGCATCTCGACATTGCCGGTGTCTCGGATTGGGATATTGAAATGCCCTATTGCCCCAAAGGCGCCAGCGGGTTTGGCGTGCGCCTGCTCGTGGAGTACCTGGACGGGCTGGAATAATTTTAGGAATTTACCCGCCTGCTGTTTGTTCCAAATCCCAATTTCCTGATAGAATAGCCAAAGAAGAAGCCCTTCACCGGGCTTCTTCCATGTAAACTAAAGGAACATCACCTGTCAATGCACTACAACTTTCGCCTGTTCTGGCGCACATTTTATCGCTCCTTCTTCGACTCAAAGAACACCCCCGCCCGCCTCGTAAAAAAGCGGATCATATTCCTAGCACTTTTCTATCTGGTCTGGCCCATCGGCTCACTCATCCATTGGTTCTGTTTCTGGCTCGACGATATTTTCTTCCCCGCCCATAAAACTCAAGCAATCGAAAAACCGCTTTTCATATTGGGTAATCTGCGCAGCGGCTCCACCTTCCTGCACCGCCTGCTCTCACGCGACTCGGAAACCTTCACCAGCCTGACCACCTGGGACATCTACCTGACCCCCTCCGTCACGCAAAAGAAGATCACACAGTTTGTCTCACGCCTCGATAAAAAATATCTTGGCGGCATCCTGCACCGCGTGCTCTACGCATTCGACCACGCCACGCTCGGCAAAATCAAAATCCATCCCATCTCGTTCTTCCAACCCGAGGAGGACGAAAACATCCACCTGCACATCTGGGACGGTTTCTTCGTCACCTTCCTCTTCCCCTTCATGGACGAGTTCCCCAACTACCAGCATTTCGATGAAGCGTTGGCACCTGAACATAAACACCGTATCATGGCGTTCTACAAATCCATGTTACAGCGTCACATGTATGCTACGGGCAAGAAATATTTCGTGGCGAAGAACCCGGCTTTCAGTCCCAAGATCGAAACGCTGGCAGAATTTTTCCCCGATGCGTGCATCATCTATCTCGCCCGCAATCCGTTGGACATGCTTCCCTCCACCGTCTCATGGATCAACTACGCAAGACGTCAATTTACCGACCCCAAGGAGACATGGCTGTACATTGACGAGATCGTGGACATGACACAACACTGGTATCGTCATCCGCTCCATTATCTCGACACGCATCCTTCTCCCCGACACCTGATTCTCAACTACAACAACCTGATCCAACGTCCGGAGGCGGTCCTGCATGCCTTCTTTGAGCAATTCGGCTACCCTGCCAAACCCGGCCTCGATGAAATCGTGGACAAAGCCGTAAAAGAAACCCTATCTTTCAAAAGCGACCACGTCTATTCGTATGAAGACATGGGGTTTACGCGGGAACAGATCATCGGGTTATACGCCGATGTTTTCGAACGCTTCAATTTCGATAAACGCGAACATGAAGCGGTAAGGGTCAAAACCGAGAATATCCACGCAGCCGATTAAACAAATCGCCCGAAAATTTTTTCGGGCGATTTGTTTATTTCACGATGACTTCTTTGTTTTCTTTGTTTCCGCTGTCGTTTTTGTTGCTCGAGAGGAAGCCTTTTTAGTAGTTGCACTGTCTGTCTTTTTGCGGGCGGAAGTTTTTTTTACGGTCTTGGCGTCCGGATCCTTTGTGGTTTTTGTTGCCGAAGTTTTCTTCACACGAGGAGCCTTTTCTTCTTCCACAGGTCCATCCTCGAGTTTAGCCTGCCCGGAGATCTGATACTCATCCGCCCAATTTTCGGCGAACGCAAAGTTGATCGCTTTATAACGCACCATTAACATGACCGCTCCCACGATCGCCATCAACGCCGCTACAACGGCTGTGTAACTGACATCCAATGACGCGATCTTCGGCTGGTCGGGGCGGAAAAATTCGATCCACACGCGGCCAAACCCTGCAAGCATTAACCAGCCCGCAAAGAGCGCGCCGGGCTTGAATTCCTTTTCATAGCGGTGCGAGAGCCAGATAAGGAATCCTGCCACGGCAAAGTTCCACAGCATTTCGTAGGCAAAGGTGGGGTGGAAGCGGGTGGCTTCACTTAAGTCTCTGAATTCGGGCAAACGATGCGCAATATCAATGGGAATACCCCACGGTAGCGTTGTCGGCGGACCATACAGTTCCTGATTGATGAAGTTCGCAATGCGTCCAATCGCTTGTCCGACCAGCAAGGCAGGACCCGCTGCATCAAAGAACAACCAGGGATCCAGTTTGTTACTGCGAATGTAATATAGCAAAGTGATCGCGCCAAGCAGTAATCCGCCATAGATATGCAATCCGCCTTCCCAGATTTTCAGGATACTGCCGGGGTTCTCCATATAAAAACGGTTCCCACCCAAAGTGGCATTCAACACAAACCAAAGGCGCGCGCCAATAATACCGACAGGAATCACCCATATTAGCGCATCCCAGATACGGTCTCCGTTCTCGCCGCGGCGTCTGATCTCGCGCTCCACGATTAAAGAACCGACAACGACGCCGATCATCACGATTACACCATACCATCGCAGGGAAAAATTACCGATTGTAAAAATTACAGGATCAATCATGTGTACCTCTATGTCGAATTTTCACGGATTATAACATTCGAGCGGTCAATATTATTCGACCGCCTAGTTGGGTTAGAATATTCTCATGCGCACTTTCGAACTGAATATCTTTATTGATTGCAAACGAAACAAAATATATGATCATCTTTCCGAACCGATCAATATGATAGGACTCCAACCACGGATTACAGAAATCGATGTGCTAAAGAAAAAGAAAGACGGGGAAGGTGTTGCCATACATCCATTTAATACGGTGGAAACATTTCGCTGGCTGGGCATTCCCCTGTTCAGAAGCAAAGTCTATTCCGCGATCCATTTGACAACCCCCAAGAAGGAACTGGAATTGCGCGTTCATAGAGAGGGGAATATCGAGATCGTTTTCAAATACAGATTCCATCAATTCAACGACGGAAGAACACAGATCACCCAGACCATGCAAATCGTGAAGGCAGGCAAATTGCTGGAAAATTTCGTGGTCAGCCAGGCAAAACAGGCACAGCGCGCCCTGCTCTCAAATCTGAAAGTTCGATTGGAAAAGTACTAACATTTTCTTGCACGGTCCACCTGTCGGTGCTATAATATGAGCAATTCCCCCGTTGATTTACAGATTTTCGAATTGCGCAATCCGTTTTCAGGGCGACTCACCCCCCACGGGCGGCGCGTGACACAAACTTGACAGGATACCCAACCTACCCACCAACCAAATAAGTGATTTCCCAGCCTGCCTAACGGGCGCTGGTTTTTGGTCTGCATTCATATATTTCATTCCACAAAAGAGACAAAACATGAAAATACTCGAACTTGAGAACGAACCCCTCTCCAAACTGCGAGGCATGGCGAAGAGCCTGAACATCCCCAATGCCAACCGCCTGAAAAAAGAGACACTCGCCATGATGATCCGCGAGGCGGAGGCGCAAAGGGAGGGCATCGAACTGCGCGGCGGCATCCTGGAGATCATGAGCGAAGGCATAGGCTTTCTGCGGGCAACAAACTACCGCATCAGCGACCAGGATGTGTACGTCTCGCAGGCGCAGTTGAGACGGCATGACCTCCGGGCAGGTGACCTGGTCATTGGGAATGTTCGCCCCCCGCGCGAAAGCGAACGTCATTACGGATTATTGAAAGTTGAATCGATCAATGGGCAGGATATAGAAGAAGCATCAAGACGACCTGTTTTTGAAAGCCTTACCCCGATCTTCCCCGACAAGCGATTTGATCTCGAAACCGACCATGATACGCTCGCTCCACGCCTGATCAACGTGGTTGCTCCCATCGGGCGCGGACAACGTGGACTGATCGTTTCGCCTCCCAAAGCGGGGAAGACGACGATCCTCAAGCAAATCGCGAATTCCATTTCAACCAAATATCCCGATGTGCATTTGATCGTGGCGCTCATCGGTGAACGCCCCGAAGAAGTGACCGACATGGACCGCTCGGTGGACGCCGAAGTGGTTGCATCCACTTTCGATGAGCCGGTCACATCCCACGTCCGCACGGCGGAACTGGCTTTGGAGCGCGCCAAAAGACTTGTTGAGATCGGTCGCCATGTGGTCATCATGATGGATTCGATCACACGTCTTGCACGCGCATATAACCTTGTGGTCAACCCGTCGGGACGCACACTCTCCGGCGGTATGGATCCTTCGGCGTTATACCCGCCCAAGCGTTTCTTCGGCGCGGCACGCAATATTGAGGAGGGCGGTTCGTTGACCATCATCGCGACATGCCTTGTGGATACCGGCTCGCGTCTCGATGATGTTGTCTATGAAGAGTTCAAAGGCACCGGCAACATGGAACTGCATCTCTCACGCAAATTACAGGAACGACGCATCTACCCAGCCGTGGACATCGAACGCTCTTCCACGCGTCGCGAGGACCTTCTGCTTGGTCCCGACCTGCTACAGCGTGTCTGGCTGATGCGACGTATGTTCATCCAGATGATCACACAGCAACCGCAGGGTGCCGGCATGGATAATGCCGTTGCGACCGAAGCCATCATCACGCGTTTGGACCGGGCGCGCAATAACCAAGAATTTCTCGAAAATCTCGGAAGGGATGATTAGATTGCTTAACCCGATGCGCGGTTGATTACCCCAGATTAATGTCAAAGCTCACAACATTCTTCAAAAGAAACACTTTCAATATCACCAGTTGGGCGGTCACTTTTGCGGTTGCGGGGGGAATCGTGTATGGAGCGTTCGCATGGAAGCAATCTACCACGATAGTGCAAGCCTCCGCTCCCGTGCCGACTGCGGCTCCAGAGGGGGGACCGGTTGATGTGCCGATGCCAGCCTTGGGCGGTCCTGAAGCGTTTGTATCCCTGGAAAGGGAAATCCAGCTCAAGACGAATGTCCCAGCGGATAAGCCACGTTACAAACCCGTCGAACATCGTGTGACACGCGGTGACTCGATCTTTGCCATCTCCGAATCGTTCAAACTCGAACCTGAAACGATCCTATGGGCAAACTACGATGTGTTGCAAGATGACCCACATAGTTTGAAACCCGGTCAGGTTTTGAAAATTCCACCTGCCAATGGCATTTATTATCAATGGAAGGAAAACGATACGCTCGAATCGGTGGCGAACGAGTTCAAGGCAAGCATCGAGAATATATTGGGCTTTCCGGGAAACGATATAGACCTGACCAACCCAAAAATCGAATCGGGCACATGGGTGATGATCCCGGGCGGCGAACGTGAGTTCGTGCAATGGCTTGTGCCAACGATAGCAAGTGGCGCATCCGGCACTTCATCAACCAGCCAGAGTGCATGCCCGGGCGGCGCGGTGGGGAGTGGGGGGTTCATATGGCCCGCAGATAATCACTTTCTTTCCGGCAATGATTATTGGTCCGGGCATCTCGGCATTGACATTTCTGCGGGAGAGGGCGCAGCCGTGTATGCGGCAGACAGCGGCGTTGTTACGATGGCGCAGGGCGGCTACAACTATGGCTATGGCAACGTGGTCCAGATAGATCACGGCAACGGATATTCCACGATCTATGCCCACTTGAACGCATACTTCGTGGGTGTGTGCCAGAGTGTCAGCGCTGGTC
>DATDAG010000099.1:0-8099 GCA_036525495.1 Anaerolineales bacterium | reverse complement strand
GAATTCAACAGTACTGGCAAATCAATATTACCGAAAGGAGGCACCGTGGTTGACACATCGACACTTACCAAGAAATTTCAAAAAGAGTTGAACGGAGGCATCGCCTCCCTGGTATTACTCAGCGTACTTAGTACCAGTGACGAACCCATGTACGGCTACCAGATCGCCAAACTGCTCGAAGATTTCAGCGGAGACGCTTCATTCATGAAACAGGGGGCGTTGTATCCTGTCCTTCGCTCACTCGAAGGCAACAGATTGCTGGAAAGCAAAGTGGAGCCATCGGTCTCAGGACCGCCGCGCAAATATTATGAAATCACGTCTGAAGGCTGTGAAACGCTTGCCATTTGGCAGGGCGTATGGGAACAAATGAAATCGTTCGTTGACCGCGCGATGAAAGGAGTATGAAGATGATCAAATCAATTGAAGAATATCTTGATCAATTAAAAGCAGAACTAAAAGGCGGCGATACCGCCACCATCCAGGATGCATTGTCAGATGCGGAGGAACATCTCAGAGCCGCATTAAGCAATTTGAAACAGGAGCAGCCCGAAACGTCCGAAGAAGAGGCCCTGGAACAGGTTATCGAGCAGTACGGTTCACCATCCGAAACAGCGTCTGCATATGCTGAAGTCGAACGCCGCACTGTTCCCATGCTTGATCGACAACCGCAAAACGAGAAATCAGGACTTACCCGATTCTTTGGCGTGTACACGGATGCGCGTGCATGGGGCTCGCTGCTCTATATGTTGATCGCATTCGTGACTGGCGTCATTTACTTTGTCTGGGCTATTACGGGCATATCGCTTTCCGTATCTTTCTCGATCTTTATTTTCGGATTGCCTTTCGCGATCCTGTTCCTGCTGTCGGTGCGCGGACTGGCTCTGATCGAAGGGCGGCTGGTGGAAGCATTGCTCGGTGTGCGCATGCCCCGCCGACCATTGTTTTTTGAAAAAGGATTGAAGTTGTTGGAGCGTCTAAAACTTTTGGTGACGGATAAGCATATCTGGTTTTCCATTCTCTATATGGTCATTCAGTTTGTTTTAGGCACTGTCTATTTTGTTCTGATCATCATCACCCTAAGTTTCTCGCTCTCAGCCATTGCCATTCCTTTTTTACAGGAGATACTTGGTCAACCCGCAGTTCATACGTTCAATGGATACTATATCCTCCCAACATGGTCATACCCCTTGTTCGTTCTTGGCGGTTTTATGTTGTGGACTACGTTCATGAACATCGCTCGATGGACGGGACAATTGCACGGCAAGATGGCAAAAGCGCTGCTTGTTACAGAGTAATACGGATAAATCAAAAAGCCCTGCATTGCGCGGGCTTTTTGATTCGCTTCTTTCGACGTTTGTACCTGCATCCGTCCGATAGATATTTTCTTACTCGTAGCGGAATCGCATCACGCCTACACTAAAGAAGACGGCTGCAAACACAAGCAGGACTCCTGCTTCGGGGAGTATATCCATCAAACCGCCGCCGCGCAGACCCAGATCCAACATGCCTTCCATGGCCCATGTGGTGGGGAGCACCCTCACAGCGGACTGTATCGCAGACGGGAATAATTCCAGTGGATACCAGCATCCTCCCAACATGGCGAAGATCATACCGAACATGATGCTCAGTCCGCTGGCCTGCCCTTCGGTCTTGATGAATGTTCCCATCGTTGTACCAAACGCCGCCGCGGCAAGAGCGGATGCGAATAGCAGCACGGACAACGCCAAAGGTTCACGGCCCCAGTTGAGCTTCATCACAAGGACGCCAAACCCGATCAACAAAAACATTTGAATTAGTGCCAGTGCCACCTGACCCGAGATCGTCCCAAGAAGAAACGTCGCTTTGCGTGAGGGAGTTGTCAACAAGCGACGCAATGTCCCTTGCTGACGTTCATAGGCAAATAAAGCAGAGATCCCAAACAACGGAATGAACACCCACGTGATCAACTGTCCCGCAGAAGAATTCGCACGTGGATCATAATCGACCTGATCAGGGGTCGTGCCTTCGACCACGGTTACACGTTCAGGCGCGTCCTCTTGAATGGACTGTGCCATTTCCAAAGAATTCTCAAAGTAGGTTTGTTTCTCCGCTTCTGATGCGAAAGGTTGCTTTACTTCGCGCACATTGACCGCGTTCTGCGCAGCAGAAAAGGAACTGCTTACTCTGCGTATGGCGGTTAGTACAGCTCGCTCGGCGATTGATGCATTCAGGTTGTTGGGCTGTTGAAGTAACTCAACCTCTGCTGAGGCGTTTTGCAGTGATTCGATATCGATCCCTGCAGGGATGATGAACACAGCCGATGCGCGGCGGTCATCAAATTGACCTTCAGCTTCTTCCCGCGAAACAACCTCTGCGCGGACAGCGGCCGAATTTTCTAGTTCAGAAAGTACCTGCTGTGAGATCGCTGTTTGTGATTCGTCCACAACCAATAAGCGTATGCGGTTATCTTCATCTCCTGATGGTGTTCCGCCCGAGACAAGAAAGGTGAAGGTGAGAGGTAATATGATGAAGAATAACCACTCCGATTTACTGGCAAATCGGATGATGGCGTCCTTCCAGGCGATGGCAAATATTTTTTTCATTGCTGCACCAATCCATTGCGATTGAAGATCAAAACCGCAACACCAAACAGGAACATTCCCATAATGAGCAGGGCGGTGATGGGTTCAGTTAAGTTCTTTAAAGTGCCGCCGAGGGCGAGCGTTGTGAAACCATCCAGGCCCCAGGCATTCGGTGTGATCTTGCTGATGGTCTGCATAAAGGGCGGGAACTGTTCAAGACTGATGAAACTACCGCCGAGGATGCCGAAGATAAGCATGAACGCGGTACCTGTACTGCCGACCTGCGCGGGAGTCCGTGCCAGAGATGTGATCACCATGCCCCAACCTGCCGCGCCGAAGACCGCCGCAAGGATCAGCGCTGCGATACCCAATGGGTCACCCCACTTCACCTGAAAGAGAATGGCAGAAGCGAGTATCAATATGCCTACCTGTGCAGTACCCATAAAGAAGATACCGAGCACTTTGCCGCCCAATACTTGAACGACCTGTGTGGGTGAGATCATCAGCCTCGGTAATGTGCCTCCTGCACGTTCGGCAAGGATGGAACGACCTCCATACGAGACGGTATACATCAGAAACAACAATGCCATGCCAGGCGCGAAGTAGGCGAGCAGGTCGAATTCAACAGCATCTGGACCTTCCTTATCCGTTCTGAGCGCGATGGCGGATGATTCGGTTTGATCTACGTTTTGAAATAGGTCTTGCGCTTCGCTTTCCGCGTTTTGTGGATCCACCAACCCGCTCTGCATCAACCCGACGAAGGATGTCATGCCGCTGGTGCGTCCCTCTTCGACGCGTGAGATGAATTCATCTACAACAGCTTTGACGATGCCCGCGCTGGTAGGGCTGGATGGGTTCGTATACACTTCGATCTGCACAGCTTCGGGCTCGGTGTAATTCGGGTTTGACATTGCCCCTTCGGAGGGAATAATACTTTCGGTGAAGCCTTTTGGGATGATGATCGCGGCTGAGGCTTCGTTTGATTCAATAAGTTGGCGGGCAGCTTCGGGGTCGGTTGAAGCGGTGGGTTCCATCAGGTCGGCTAATTCCTCCGAGTTGAAAACATCTACCAACGCATCTCCCAACTGGTTATTATCCAAATTGACGATGACAACGGGAATATCTGAAAGCCCTGTTGAGCCGCCGCTGAAGCGACCTGTGACAAATCCCATGCCGATGGTTAGCAGGAACGGCGCGAGCAGCATGAACGTGAGCGCGGCACGGTCACGGAACATGAGTTTGAGGTCTTTGAGACCAATGAGAAATAGTTTTTTCATGGCTAGTCTCGCAGTGCCCGCCCTGTAAGATGCAGGAATACCGCTTCAAGATTTGGCTCGCGAATGTCGATCGAACGGATCTTGATGCCGCGCTCGTTGGCTGCACCGACCACTGTTGCGAGAACATCCTCAGCCTGGTGCGTGACGATGGAAACTTCGTGGTCAACGGTGATGGCTTCGAGCACGCCGTCCAAACCTTTGAGCGATTCGGCGAGCGCTTCTGAATCTTCGTTTTCGCCGATGTGCAAAATGAGCGTGTCGGTGTGCCCGACCTGTTTGGTGAGTTCGTCCTGCGTGCCGATCGCGATCAGTTCTCCGTGATCGATGATGCCAACACGATTTGAAAGCTCTTCAGCTTCTTCCATATAATGCGTTGTATATAGAACGGTCATGCCTTGTTGATTGAGGTTCTTGACCGTATCGAGGATCGCGCGGCGTGATTGCGGATCGATGCCGACGGTGGGTTCATCCATGAAAAGCAGACGCGGCTTGTGGAGCAAGCCCACGCCTATGTTGACGCGTCGCTTCATGCCTCCTGAATAGGTTTTGACCTGGTTTTTGGCTTTATCCACCAAACCAATTTGCTCCAACACTTCATCCACACGATTGTTGAGGAACTTGCCGCTCAAGCCGTACATCTGCCCCCAAAAGATCAGGTTCTCGCGTGCGGTCAGGTCTTCGTAGAGAGCGATTTCCTGCGGCACCACACCGATGACCTGCTTGACCGCCATCGGATCTTTGGAAATGGAATGTCCGCCGATGGTCGCATCGCCTGAGGTGGGTGTGTATAACGTGGACAGCATCGAGATGGTTGTCGTCTTGCCCGCGCCGTTCGGTCCAAGCAAACTGAAAATCTCACCGTCTTTGATATCAAAGGAGATGCCTTTGACGGCGGTGAAGTCGCCATAATTCTTGACAAGGTCTTTTACTTCGAGAATGGAGTCCATTTGATCTCCTCCTGAGATTATATTAAGTTGATTGGAACGAAATGGAGCAATTGCATTGGATTGGGAAGAAATGCTTATAAAAATCAGTATACAAGAAACAAAATTGGAATTCAATAGAAAACAGGCAATCTGATATTTATTACCTGAATTATTCTCTTTGGGGCCGAACGAAGATCATACCCATGCAGATGATGAATCGATCTATTTCATTGAAATCATTATAGGGTGGATAAAAGCCTAAATCAATACAGAAAATTATTGAGATTGTCACCGGGTATATAAATGATTTTGTGTATGGGAATATCAGAGTTTATTGTGATGACTTTTTTCGCCCCACCTGGCATACTCGCATCATACCACTCACGTGGCAATTCACTTTCTGGAGGCAGACATGAAAAAGAAACTCATCTTTGGTTCGATCCTGATTGTTCTTGCTATCATCTTCGGACCCGTTGTCGTCGCGCAATTGGCGCAGGATGAACCGCGCCAATATCAGCGTGTCCATCTTGTCGATCTCGAATACACCGAAGTTACTTTTCGTAATGAAGCGCAAGACCTGAATTTGGCGGGGATGTTGTTTGTCCCCGAAGGCGAAGGTCCGTTCCCGGCTGTGGTGATTATCCACGGCTCTAGGGAAAGCTATCGAGATAGAAATTGGTATCTGACGTTGAGCAGTTATATGCAGAAGAACGGTGTGGCTGTCCTTTTGCCGGACAAGCGCGGCTCCGAGAAGTCCGAGGGTGATTGGTATACGTCCAGTTTTGAAGACCTAGCGACCGATACGCTAGCTGCCGTTGACTTTATGAAATCCCAAGAGATCGTGGAAGTCTCTCGCATCGGGATCATCGGCATGAGCCAGGGCGGGATTATCGCGCCCATTGCCGCAAGCCAATCCGCGGACCTGGACTTTGTCGTCAACATGACCGGTTCATCCGTCACCATGCACGAACAACTTCTATATGAATTCAATTACGAAGCGCGGGAGACAGGATTCCTGCCGGGTGTTTCCAATCTAATCTCGTACATAAACACTTTTATTTACGAAAAGATTACGGGAAAAGAGTGGTACGCCGCAGTCGGGAATTACGACCCGCTGCCATACTGGCGAAAGGTAAACATTCCCGTGCTGGTTCTGCATGGAAGCGAAGACCACAATGTGCCTTCAGCGGAAAGCAAAGCGCGCTTCGAAGCACTGGGTAAGGACAACATCCGCGTGATTATGTACGCAGGGTCGGGGCATGGGTTGGAAGATCCACCTGGAACCGGCGACCGCTACATCCGCGAGGAAGCGTTGGAAGATATCAGGGATTTCATCGAAGCAGTTGTTGAGTAATAAGAAAACCTCCCGCTGACTAGGGTCACGCGGGAGGTCTCTGTTTGGTTCTAATTTGGTAAGGCGGAAAATTTCACACCAGTCAGCTTTTCGCTCAATTCCCACAACCTCTTTGCGTCTGCCTCATCGTAGGCATGGTCGCTGGCTTTGACCTCGACAGGATACCCTTTTTGATCATTTTCTGGACCATAGTAACTGCCAGATTTGACATCCGCTTCTGTTGCCGCGCGCAGGATCGGAAGCGCGCCCATCTCCGCGCTTTGATAGGTTGCGGCGTTCATGAGCTTTGCAATAACCTTCATCAGCCCGCTGAGGTTGTTATCTGCCCAGCCTGTTTTTGCAAGACCAGGATGCACAGCGACAGATCACAACGAATATTGACATCGCTGCGAAGTACAGGTTGAGTAGCAGGAATTTGTATTTCTTCTTAGTTAGTTTTCGGTGCAAAACGCGGAAGGGAGCACATTTCTCTGCGGTTTGCACATTGTACCTTTCCAATTGATCAGGCTCTTGCAGCAACCTTGCGTCCGATGGTTCTCAGGTTGGCAGTGATCACGCCCCACCCGACCCATTTTTCGAAGCCATCCTGGTCATGATCTCGGCAACGATCTAATTCGTGGCATCGTTTTAGCACACTAATCCTTCCTTCTACGCCAACATGCCACTTGCGGGCACGCACAAACCAGGTTTGTCTTTCATACTGCCTACGCTCTTCGGATCTTCTACCTGGCTGGGGCAGGACCACGTGCTGGACACCGCGTTCTAGAGCCAGGCGCTCATTGTCGCTGGAATGCACGCCGCGATCACCACTGGCCTGTTTAGGCGCTTTCCCAAAACGCTCGATGTGATGATCCAGGCTGGGCAGCCATTGGCTGTCATCATTGGGGTTGCCTTCCAACACGTCCCAGCGAGTGACGATGCCACCGTCTACTTCGTCCAGCCAAACCTTGTGCCCGTACTCGGTTGGTTTGTGTGCCTTGTTGTGCCGGATGATGTCCGTATGTGATTCGAAGAGGCTGACGATCTTCTCGGAAGCTGGCACCTTATCCTGCTGCAGTACGCGCCGGATGGTCTGGGAAACTACCTGCTGTGCACTGGGAAGGAAGGTTTCCAGCGTCTGGGCCAGCTTCTTCGCCTGGAGCGTCGCCTGTTCTTGCAAGACCGGCAGCACCTGTTTGGCTTGTTCGATCGTGGCTGCTACTGCCCGAATGAGCTTGCGATAGGCGCTTTTCCCTTCGGTTTTGGCCTGCTCGCTTCTGCGCCGCATGGCTTCCCTGACTTGGCGAGCCAGACGACGCACACTGCGAACACGATTGCGAAAGACTTCCTGGCCCAACGCGGCTTGCTCGCCCAGCACTTGCTTGGCTCGGCTGAGTGTGCGCCCCAACACCCGGACACTGTCGGCTAACAAACTACTGTCACTGGGCGGGTGGATGTTGGTTTCCAGCACTGTCCCATCTGTGCGCAGCTTGCGACCACGCGTCACCTTGAGTTGGCTGGCCAGCTCTGTCAAGCGACTGTTGAACTGCTCCAGCGTTTCCGGCTGGATCAACCCGCCCAGCGGATCAGTGTGGTGTCATCCGGCACATCTTGCAGGTACACTCGGCAGAACTGAGGCAGCACCAGACTGTCTCGCACCTGGTATTCGGTTTGCTCATAACTGAGCCGGTACAACCGCTTGACTGCCAGCATACGCAAGATCACTTCCACCGGTGTTGAGTTTCTGCCCGTCACCTCTGTTTGTGGAAAACGCTTGGCCAGGTCATTCCTGATCAATTGGTAATGTTCTTCGTCATCCAAAAGCTGATCGATCTCGGCCAGGATGGGATCCATCTCGTTCGTGAGTTTGAGAATGTGTTCAAAGATCTTGTCAGTTTCGTATCTGTCCTGTAACATTGTGGGTGCCTCCGCGGTATAGGTTTGGTGACACCTCACTTTTACCAAAGAGGCATTTTGTTTGTCAATTGTTCAAGACTATGTC
>DATDAG010000098.1:0-2315 GCA_036525495.1 Anaerolineales bacterium | reverse complement strand
TCTTGACATTGACTTGTTGCGCAGATGCCTGTGCACTCGCCAAAGGCTCACTCTGAAAATATTCTTCCAACTCATTTTTCTTTGCTCTCCTTGCTTGTCACTCGCTCCCCTCTTCATTTACAGACTTATTGCGGAATCCCGGTTCACGCAAAGCCTTGACATTTTAGAACAAGTGTTCTAAAATCAGCCTTGACTTGCCCTTTTCAACAAAGGAGGCTGAAATGAGCACATATCGTAGAAATAGTATCGCAAATTTGTTCGGCGGTGGACGACGCCTTAAGCGAGGCGCCGCATGGGGCGGGATGATCGCCCTCGCGCTATTGGCATTCGAGATATTCAATTTTGGCACCACACAATTTGCATTGACCGACGTTCTGGGCGATCTGAAATTCGCCGGGATGCGCTGGGCAAGCATCCTTGCCATTGCGTTCTGCGGCATTGACTTTGCCGGTATTGCCCGCATCTTCACCCCCGAACAGGGACGAGACGAACCTGCCGAGGTCTGGTACTTGTTCGGCGCATGGCTATTGGCGGCAATTTTCAATGCCTCGCTCACATGGTGGGGTGTGTCGGTCGCTATTGTCAGTCACTCCAGCGCAAGCGGAGATGCAGTGGTCAGCGCAACAACAATGACAAAAGCCGTGCCGATCTTCGTGGCGGCTATGATCCTGCTGATCCGTGTGCTGTTGATCCAAACATTCTCGGTGGCAGGCGACCGTCTGTTTACGACCGATGAACGACGCGCGTACAACAACAATCAGCGCCCGCGCCCCACCCAACAGCAGACATATCGCCCCGCGTCAAAACCGATACTGCGTCCCGCTTCGAGCATCAATCGTCCTGTTCAAACCAATTCGTATCGTCCGGCACCCAAGCCTGCACAACAAACTTCATTCTCCCGCCAGGAGCCTACCTATCACAACCTGTCATTTAACGGGCAGGCTGACAGCGACCGCTCGTTCGATGCCTGACCTGGCAGCCACCTTGATCGCTCTCGCCTGTCACTCCGGGCAGGGTAAATCATAAATATTCCGAACTCTTTTCGAGCTCGGGTTTCCAAACCAAATTTGAGGAACCTACCTATGCCCCGCGCTCGCACTTTCAAATCAGAAAACCGGCAGACAGCCGCGACCCAAAACAGAGGCGGCTGTTTGTCTCTTTTTTCCCTTCCCTTATTCGCCATACTTTTTATCGCCTGTCTGCTTACAGTGCTCGCGTTCAACACCCCCATTTCAACTTCTGCGGCTTCCTACCAGGCGGACTCAACAGTCCCGACAACCAGTCTCTCCCCTATTTTCACGAGGGAAGTCCAATACTGGGCGGATGACATCCACAAATGGGCAAACGCTTCCTCCCTGGACCCGAATCTGGTCGCGGTTGTCATGCAGATCGAATCCTGCGGGAATCCCTTTGCACGTTCCAGCGCCGGCGCAATGGGACTCTTCCAGGTGATGCCTTATCATTTCCAGTCCGGTGAGAATCCCTATGAAACGAACACCAATGCACTGCGCGGGTTGAACTACCTTTCCAATTCGTTGAATACGGCATACGGAAACGTCCGTTTGACGCTGGCTGGATACAACGGGGGCATTGGTGTTATCTCACGCGGCGAGTGGACGTGGTCTGCACAGACGTTGAGGTATGTATACTATGGCGCTCCCATCTATGAAGACGCGCGAAACGGGGCGGTATCAAGCGCCAAATTGGATGAATGGTATCGGAAGTATGGCGCAGGGTTATGCAGAGAGGCAAGTCAGAAATTAGGGATTGATTAACGGTAACCAGATCGCGAAGGTGGTGCCCTGCCCCTCTTTTGAGTCCACTTCGATGCGACCGTTGTGATGTTCCACGATCCATTTCGTGATGGATAGCCCAAGCCCAAATCCCGTAGCCTTGCCGCGTGTACGCGATTTCTCGGCGCGGTAGAAACGCTCGAAGATATGGGGCAGGTCTTCGGAGGGGATGCCAGGACCGGAGTCCCGACAGATGATGCGTGCCTGGTCGCCCGCTTTCGCAAGGCTTATGAATACATCCCCATCCTGGGGCGTGTACTGGATCGCATTGGCAACCAGGTTGATCAAGACCTGCTTCAGGCGGTCGCGATCCCCATTGACCTGCAACTGATCGATCTCATTAAGATGCACGCGCACTTTGCCGCCCGAAATGATGTGCATTTCCTGGAATACTTCAGTGACGAGCAAGTCTAGTTCAACAGGTTGAAAATTAAGTGGCAGATTACCGGACTCTGCCTGCGCGAGCATCAGCAACCCCCCAACCAGACGAGTGAGGCGTCCTGCTTCCTGGTCGATGCTTGC
>DATDAG010000097.1:0-4180 GCA_036525495.1 Anaerolineales bacterium | reverse complement strand
ATCAACAAGGCTTTGGGGCATTATCTGATCAACGACTTAAAGACTGCCTGGCTGGAAACCAATTTGACGCGGGATCTGGAAGCCCAAACTGGCGGCATGCTTGATGTGAGTCTGCGCCTGTACGCACTCTTGAACAAGCTCGAACTGCTCAATGGTAACGAAGCCGCCGCCCGCAAAGCCGCAAACGATCTGGTAGTGATCACCGACCGTAGTGGCATAACCAACGCCATTGACCGTGCGCGTGGGTTGCATGCCGAGTTGATGTTCAGGCTTAAGGATTGGGCGGCGTTCGATTTATACGCGCGGACTTTTCGCCCACCGCAACTACCGCTGTTTTTTCCCTATCGGTTGCAGGTGCTTTTGCAAGTCCGCTATCTCGCGCGGCAAAAGGCTTGGGATACGAGTCGCCGTCTGGTGGAGGAGCAGGTTCGGTTGGCGCGTGAGGCGGGATACCTCGAATACGAGATTGAACTGCACATCGTCCACGCGTTGGCGGAGCAGGGGGCGGGCAAATCATCCGCCGCCATCAAAACGCTGGAGCGCGCACTGGGGATTGGCAAGGCAAACGGTTATGTGCGCGTCTTTCTCGATGAAGGCGAAGAGATGAAAGTTCTTCTCGCACAGATTCAGAAATCACGCAAAGATGATTTTGTAGCAGATCTGCTGGCGGCATTTGGCGCGCCCGTCCATATTGATCAATCTTCCTTGATCGAGCCGCTTACCGAGCGCGAGATTGACGTGTTGAAACTGATCGCCGAAGGAATGTCGAACCCGGAGATTGCTGAGAAACTTGTCCTTTCGGTGGGCACGGTCAAGACGCACGTCAAGCATATTTACGGCAAGTTGAATGTGGATGACCGCGTGAAAGCCGCGAGCAAAGCGCACGAAATGAATTTACTCGTTTAGTTCTTGCTTTGGGGGATAGCGTCTATTAGCGGGAATACCCCTACAAATACCTCCATTGGGAGATGAGAAAACCCACCTTCAAGAATAATATAGGGGCATGAACACGGAACGACGCACAAACTTTTACCAGATCCGCCTGCGCGGCAAACTGGACTCCGAACAGGCTTCGTGGTTCCCAGAGTTGGTCCACACTGAAGGCGAGGGCAATACGCTGTTGGTTGGTGAGCTGCCCGATCAAGCTGCGCTGATGGGTATTCTGTTCCGCGCCCACAATCTCAACTTGACGATTCTGTGTGTGAAGATCAAACCTGGCAAAACAGGAGAACTCAATAAAAATGTTTAAGAAATATTTCACCCAAACTATAAGCATCTTGGCTTTTTTATTCCTAAGTTCCTGTGCCACAAGCACCGGAAAAATGGAACAAGCGCATCAGGCGCTCCGGGATTTCTTTGAGCATTTGGCGCAAGGTGAATACGATGCGGCAGCGGCTCAATACGCCGGCAGTTACGAAACCCTGGTCTCTTTCAATCCTGATCTGGATCCGGATGACTATGTTGCCCTGTGGCAACGCGGCTGCCAATTGAATGGCTTGAAATGCCTGACCATCCGTTCGGCGACCTTCACGAAAGTAAACGAGGCTGGCGAATTTGTATTCATCGTTGAGTTCAATGCCCCCGATGGGAGTCTTTTTGTACTTGGTGCCTGTTGTGGCGAGGAGCCGGTCATGCCGCCCCAATCCCAGTTCGAGTATAGGGTTATGGAGAGTGAAGATGGGCAATATCGGGTGTTGGATATACCCGTTTATGTTCCATGAGCTCAAGGTAAGTAAAACTGGATAGTCCCTGTAGTAAATATCAAACACCCCCTAAAGACGTGCAACCTTACACCTCCCTAGGATCATCTGCTTGAAACATCCCAGTTCGACAAAAATAGTTCCCGTTGCACCCAACCTTTCGAGCCAATAAAAGATATATAAGGTATAGGATAACATGGACGAACAACAAGCCATTCAACGGCTAAAAGACGGCGATATCAGTGGACTGGAATTCCTGGTAGCGCGTTATCAAGTAAAGGCTGCGCGCGCGGCCTTTCTGATCACGCGGGATACCACTCTGGCTGAGGATATCGTGCAGGATTCATTCATACAGGCTTTTCGCGCAGTGCGCGGCTTCGACGCGACACGTCCGTTCGAGCCGTGGTTTATGCGGAGCGTGGTCAATGCTTCAGTGAAGACGATGCAAAAGTCGGCGCGGCAGGTTCAATTCGGGGGAGAGGCGGACGAAACTCTTTTTGCGGAATTGACCGCGAGGGTCGAGTCGGTTGAAGTGCAGGTGGAGTCCATCGAAGTCCAGAATCAAATCTGGGATGCCATGCAAAAATTATCCCCGCGCCAACGCGCGGTGGTGGTTCAAAGATATTTCCTTGAAATGAGCGAAAAGGAAATGGCGGAAGAAGCAGGCTCGTCGGTCGGCACGGTCAAATGGATGCTGAACGCAGCGCGGGAACGGTTGCGCGGCCTGCTTGAAAGGAGCGAGACATGAACGACAAGCGAATGAAAGACGCGTTGGATGGAATCGCTCGCCGCGGCGTCCCGGAGAATACCAATCTTATGCCGCGTATTGCGGCGCAACTCGAAAGGAAATCTCCGATGACAACACTTCATACTCGCCCTGTGACGGCGATTCTCATTGCTCTCCTAATTTTGTTCATGTTGAGCGGCGCCGCTTATGCGCTGGGGCGCACCCTGGGCTACCTCCCCGGCTATGGGCTGGTGGATAACACTTCCGGCCTGCGCGTGCTGGCCGAACCCGTCTCCGTGACGCGTGATGGCGTTACCCTGACGATTTCCAGCGTTTTTGTTTACCCTGACCGCGTGGAACTGATCTACGATGTGCAGGGAATCGACCCGGTGAATGATGGTTATAGTGAGCAGAATATCAATGCAGATGGCAAAGCATTCTGCGGACCGCAATCATCGAGCGATGGAACTGGCTTGTCAGATGGTGATGCTGCGTTGCGGCTGCCGGATGGCACAATCATCAAGCGCATGTTTGGGAATGAGTATCAGCAGAATGTCTTTGCGATGAAACCTGTCTATAAAACATCCATCCCTGCGGATGTGAATGAGATGACGATGCTCCTGACGTGCATTCCGAATGCGAGGCTTGGCGCTGTACCCGAAAACTGGGAAGTGCCGTTCCAACTCAAAGCGATTCCTGCAGAGACCGTGGTGGGCGCTCATGTCATCGAGGTGGCACAGCCAACCCCCATGCCGACTCTTGACACGTCTATTGTAGAGAACACTGAGGAGACTGTACTTCCTGCCCCGGTTGTGACAGTGACATTGCAGAAAGTGGTTCCCATGGAATCAGCAACCGTGTTTTACATCAGTATCGACATGGAGAACAAAGATCCGTCATTGATTTCGATCATGCCGTTGAACGTATATGCACTCGACTCAACTGGAGAAAAGGTCTGGTTGATCGGCAATTACATGTGGCAGCCATTCGAGCATCCGGTGGGTAGTGAGTTCCAATTTACTACGTACACCAAACCTGCGGCGGGACCCGTGACCATTGTGGTGGAGAATGCCGTTGCTGTGTATGCGCCACTCTATACAGATCCGCCACAAGCAAAACCGGAAGAGATGACATTCTCATTCGATGCGGGAGAAAATCCGCAATATGGTCAGACCTGGGATGTGAACAACGAGTTCACGATCGCCGGATATCACATCAAGGTGACTTCCATTCGCGCGGCGAGCTTCAAGGATATTGATGCATTGAACTTCCCGTTTGGCTCTCAAGGCTTTGAGTATGGATATGATTTCATGGTAGAAGGCGATCCCTCGATCAAAATGCAACCGCTGATGAAGATCCTGTCTGACTCTCCGGTATGTTATTTGTCGAACGGTGATATGACGCAACCCACAAGTACGCCACTACATTTTATTCAACTTTGCCGGGATACTTATCCAAAAGGAACCGTAAAGGTAAATATTTGGCAGCTCTCCGTTTTGGTGGAAAACACCTGGCAGGTCACCTGGCAGCCGTAAATAGATGACGTGTTCCAGCGAGGGTTTCCCCTCGCTGGAACGAGCTTGAAAAGAGATTGTTTTGTTCTTGAGGCTATGATGGTTAATGATTTTCTGCACTTGGACCAAACTTGGGAATGCGCGGAACAAAGTGAAATTACACTGGTTCGCTCGGCGCAGTCAGGCGACGTGGATTCTTTCAACGCGCTTGTGCTGAAATACCAGGATGTGATGTACCG
>DATDAG010000096.1:0-8199 GCA_036525495.1 Anaerolineales bacterium | reverse complement strand
CCCCATCCACGACCAACGCCTGACCTGTCATGAAAGACGATTGCTCACTATCGGCAAGGAAATAGATCGCATGGGCGATCTCTTCGGGCTGTCCAATCTTCCCGCTGACGGTTTTGCGCGCAAGGTTATCGAGTCGTTCCTGCATATCGCCACCACCGACATGCCCGCGCCCAAGTCCCGCCCGGAGCATAGGCGTGTCAACTGCGCCAGGGAGAATCGCATTGACACGGATGTTATCGGGGGCAAACTCGATTGCCATGGCACGCGTCAACGCCAGCAGTCCACCTTTCGATGCGGCATATGCCGCGATGTTCGCGGACGTCTGTATCGCATGAACTGATGAGACGTTCACCACCGCCCCGCCGCGTTCCATTTTGAGAAGCGGGTGAGCCAGTTTCACGCCAAGAAATACTGAACGTAAATTGGACGCCATGACCGCATCCCATTCATCCACAGTCGTTTCGATGAGCGGCTTCGCAATTTGCAGAGCGGCATTATTCACCAAGGCCTCGAGGCTTTTTGTAAACTCCTGTGCCTTCTTAAAGATAAACTCCATGTCCTCGGGGCGCGAAATATCAGATTTTATAAACAACCCATCATTTGGAAAATCCTCTCCAAAATCAGCGCGGTCAACACCAAGTACGCGCCATCCTTTTTCAGCAAAGAGGGCAACCGTTGCGCGTCCGATCCCGCCTGCCGCGCCAGTGATCAAGATAGTTTTTGTTTCTTTCATCTTTCCTCATTATTGAAAGTTGTCACATCTCAGACGTAACCTATGATGCACGAAAAGCATCCAATCCTTTGCTATCGATGCCCAGCCCGTCCAGCAAATTCTTTATCGTATTCCAATGCACCCTCTCCCACGCGGCCGGGCTGGAGTTGGTATTGTGCGGAGCAAGCATGACATTATCCATCTTCATTAACAGACTATCCAACGGCAATGGTTCCACCTCGAAGACGTCCAATGCGGCTCCACCCAGACGTTTGGCCTGCAACGCCTCGATCAAACTTTCCTCATCTATGAGCGGACCTCGTGCAGTGTTAATGACTATAGCAGTGGGCTTCATCAAGGCGAAGGTTTCAGAATTCATGATGTGATGAGATGTTGGGTTGAGGTCACAGTTGATGGAAACAAAATCAGAATTGGAAAGAAGAGACTGGAGACCGATCATTTCGATGCCTGTTTCTGAAATGAAGACATGGTCAATATCCACAATGTCATTGCCATAGACTTTCATCCCAAAAGCGCGCGCACGACGTGTTACTGCCTTGCCGATGTTGCCAACTCCGATAATACCTAGAGTAGATTCGCTCAAAGCCCTGCCTGGAATCTTTTCCCACTTGCCGCTTTTCATTTCCTTGTCCATCCACGGCTGACGGCGGGCGAAGGCAAGCATGTATGCCAGGACAGAATCGGCTACTGGTGTGGTGAATGCGTTCAGGGTGCGTCCAATTCTGATCGAATAGCGGGAGCAGGCTTCGGCGTCAATCGAATCGATGCCTGTCCCCCACTTGGAGATGACTTTCAGGCGCGGGGAACAGGCTTCGATGACGCGGGAGGTATAACGGTCATCCCCGCAAATGGTTCCGTCGAATTGATCCGCATATCGGAGGAGGTGTTCTTCCTCCATGCGTTCCTGCACATCAGGGATGAGAAGTTCGATACCATACTTGTCAAAGACAGGTTTGAAGCGGTCTACAAAAGGGATCATGTAGGGGGCGGTGAAAAGGACGGTTGGCATTATATGTTTTCCATTCGAAAGATAAACTTATGGTTATGGTGAAATTCCCGATCTGAATCCATCTTGAAAAGCTGCGCCTCTCATCTTAGTATCGAGGCGATGAAGTGTGGCGCAGGGAAACACATCGTAAAAACATTGCGTCCACAATATGCCATCGGGGCGGCAATGGATTGTTATTCCATCCAGGTCGCATTCACTTGCCACTGAGGGAGGATAATCGAGGGGCAATAACCACCGTTGACGAAAGGTGGATGCATCAAATGAAAACCATAATGTATAAAGTTGAAATACAACGAGTAAAACAAGCAAAGTAGTTGAGAAAAAACCAAGAACTTTCTCATGCTTGGCAATTAATTGTAATAGAAAGGGAGCCACTGTAAGCGCGCATAACGCGATAAGTGGTCCATATCCAAAACGAATACCCGGGGCTGCGAAAAACCAAAAGATTGCGCCCAGGAACATTACGAAAAAAGCCAATAGATATTCACGTGAGATGGCAGGTTTTTTTATAAATTTCATTGTCAATAGAAGTATGGGCGATAATGCGGCACCGATAACCATTGCCTGCCGATTCAGAGTGAGGCGATGAAACCATCTCGGAACCCATTCTGAAAATGTCAATGAGACTGAAGGGTCCCAACTATTTCCCAACCGGGCAATTCCCACGACTCCTTGAATTGCAATATCAACGCTTTCCCTCGACATTTTCCAATCCGGGGAGAACAGATCGACTTGCAGTTGGGGGAAAATCAGGTAGCCCGAAAGGAATACGCTTCGGGCAATCCATGGCAGCAACAACAATATACCCATAGTGCCCAGAACAAATATTTTCTTTCGCTCGCCAGTTCCTGCATATTCCATTACAACAAAGATGGAAAACAAAAGTAAGGGTACCGATGACAACTTCACAGTGACCATAAAGGCGGATATCAATACAATCAAGACGTTGTTCATAACAGATTTTGCAGGCTTTTCGTATTTTTCAACCCATAGCAGAATCACCACCCACGTAAAAAAGGCAACTGCCATATCATTGCTTACAGAGGAGATTTCAGAACTTAGAAGATAGAATCCCAATGGCAGGAACATGACCTTCAACAGAGCAGACAAGGAGACGTCCCTTTTCATTAGCAATGACAAGCCGTCCGCAAAAAAAAGTGAAGCGATCAAAAAAGTCACCCCGTTCACCAAACGGAAAGACTGCAATCCTAAAAACACAAAACTCAGGGATGCATTGAGCACCAACCACGAAGAATTAAAAGCATATCGGGATTCCAAGTTCCCCAACCCCGGAACAATTCGATACGTTTCAAACCAGCGGATGGTCTGCGCATGGTAAAGTCCTGTATCCGGGTTGGACGGGATATGTGTTGAATTCTCAACAATCGTTGCGAACATCAATATCAATACCACCCATACAAGGATGTGGAATGCAGGCAACCCGGGTGAAATCGAGTTGCGATTAATAAATATAATCAACACACCGAACAGGATCAATGCCACCGTAAAAGTGCCGTCACCGAGAGGCATAAACAAATGGGCAGTCATTGCAATAACTGTTACAGTGCATAATCCTGATATTAATACAAGAGAAACCTCCACCTGTTCACTTTTTTCGATTTTTAGAAATCGGCGCAACAGCCACAAAGTTCCATTCCCATAAGCAAAGAAAATGGCCAGCACCACAAAAGATAAAAGTGTAATAACCACCATGAACTAGTTATTTCCTTTTATGCGGGCACGCATCAACAGGTCGGCAATTTGAAAATCGGACTCTTCGTCAATGTCAACAGCTTCGAGACGCGGTATCTCGAACATCAACGGTTTATCACTGATGCGATGACGTTTGGCGATCAGGTTTTCGCGGGTGAAAATATACATACAGGAATTCTCTTCGTACACAGGCGGCAGGTCTTGCGTTTGAAGAAGTTCTTTTGGGTTGTGATTGATCGCGTTGCCCTGTTGGTCGTAGAGCCTTGTCTGCCAGCGTGTGACAGAAAACAACGAATCGAGGTCTGGATAATTATTGTTGAATGCCTGGATCGCGTCTGAAATCGTCTCGGCTTTGAGCAAGGGATTTGTGCTATGTGTTTGTAGATAAAAGTCGGCGGGAAATTGTTCCGTATCGTGGATCAAAATTTCGTTCATGGGAACGTCGTCGGCGCGGAGGCGGTCGGGACGGTTGATGATCTTCACCTGCGGAAAGTTTTCGCGCAAACCGTTCATCACTGGACCAGAATCTGTATCCACAACTATTTCGTTTATCGCTGGAACGGCAAGAAGCGTTTCGATGATGTGTTGATACAACGGCCTCCCCGCGAGGTCGCGGTAGTTCTTGCCAGGCACACGCTGGGAATGATGTCGCATTGGGACAAGGGCGATGAGATTCATTTGGAATGATTATACCGAACAAGGAGGGCAATCATATTCAAGGCAGTGAAGCGTAGATCCCTTCCACGCCGTAATATCGGATTGCGCAGTTGTTGACCCAAAAAGCAGGACGGCCTTTATCAGTGAAATCCAAGATCCCGCCCACTGGCAGACTGTCTATCCCGCGAACATGAATCTCCAAAATTCCCTGATCTTTCGACTGCCTGATCTGCAAATCCCTCTCATCCCAAATCGCCGCCCTTTCAGCATACAGGGTTGCCTTCCCGCCAGACAAAGCCACCGAACGCACACCATATACGCAAAATAGAATCAGCATTATCGGAATAATCCAGGTCAATTGCCGCCGATGCACAAACTGCCCAAAGTAAACTCCCGAAATAACAGCGACCAGACCATAGCCAAGGATAAAAATAAACTGGGCAATGACCCTTGTGCGAAGCGCGGGCAAGCCGAGTTCAATATATACACTGGGGGAAAAACTTGCAGACACAAATATTATTGTAAGAACTGTAATTGATAAAGCTGTAAAAAACCATGTCCTTGTCTTGATAGGGTTATCGCTCCGCGTGATTCCCAACGCGCCAACCATCGTCAAGGTTCCAAAAATTACAAGGTGCGTCAAGGGTTCACCCAACACATTGGTAACAAGGAATTCATAGGTATAGTACAACAATAGGCGAGGGAATTCCAGAAGACTCGCGGACCTTTCATATAGGTCAACCCGATAGGCAGTGGTTGGCGAGACGATCAGGATCACCATAGCAGAGATGGAAGCAAGCAGTGCTACAATCGCAAATGGGGCGGTATCCTTCGACCATTTCGCCCTCCTAAATACAAAACAGGCAAAAACAAATGCGACAAACATGGCAGTCAATGTAGCAGTGCCCGCCTCAGAAAAACCTCCCCCAAGAAATGCAAGTACACCTGAACAGATTGCCGTCAGACGCGGGTGAATTTTACGAACCGCACTTGATGTGATCAACGCAAACACCCAAACGCCGAAAACCAGAGGGGCGGTATAAGGAAGAAGCCCTGATCTCCAGTAAATGCTTTGGTAGAGATGCGGAGCCAGGCTGATGGAATAGTAAACAACAATTGCTGTCATTAACAATAATTGTGCGGTGGAAAAATCGAGCGACAACATCACGTTGAAATTATTCAAAAGACGGTACAATCCCCAGGTTAAGAATAAAACGACAAGCAAGGTCATCAATTGAACCCCGCTAATATCCAAATAATACAACAACCCGGAGAACAATGTAAGTGAGAACCGGTTGGACGCGTAAGTTGTAATGTAAGTATATCCCCTCATTGTGCCCATAAAACCTAATCTTAGAAAATCAGCGTTATAACACCAATCATCCGCCCAATACCGGTTGTAATAACCCAGGTACGCAAACACTACAAGACCGGATAGAAAGATAACCAGACCAATCAACACTGCAAGCTTGCCACTGTTACCTAGAATACGACTCATATCTGATTATTCCCAGAGAACATTATTCATACCGAATCGGCTCAACATCGCGCTTCATGCCGTCTTTGGGTTTTCTTTCCCTCGCATAATAAAATGTCTCGCGTAACTGCGGTGTGACGAGACTGGTCTCGCGATGCCCCATGCGCGTGCCATGAAATTGCATAAAGCGGAACCAGAAGATCGAAGTGAAGTTCTTCCATAACACCCGTTCTCGTAACGCGTGCCATAGGTCGCTCAATATATTTGTAATTGTCGAGCGGATAAAATCATAAAGATTGAAATTCGCCTCTGGGTAGATCTTCCGCAATGCCATCGCTTCACGGCGATAACGATTGTAGACTCCGCGCGGCGATTCGTTGTGGACGTGGATGACCTCGGCTTCGGCAACGTAGGCGATCTTGAATCCCTGTTCCTTTGCCCACTTCCCCCAGGCGAGGTCTTCGAGTCCTGTAAGGGTTTCATCGTAGGGATTCTTTTCCCACAAACCTTTACGGATGGCGGCATTGGCATTGTTGCAGAACGCAGTGGGTTGATCTGGCTTGCTTACATCGGGATACCATTGATGAAAGATCTGGTGTTCAGAATATTTTGCAGAATTAGGTCCCCGTTGTTTGCCGTAGGTCAACGCGATTTTTTCATCTTCAAATGGACGAAGGAGACTCTCGATCCAATCAGGATAGACGGGATAGACATGCGCGCTGGCGATGATGATAAATTCACGCGTCGCTTCACGGACCCCGAAATTGAGCGACCGCCCAAACGTAAACTCCGCTGACGGAATCCGCTCTATGCGTGCACCAAAGGATTCTGCAAGCGAAACAGTTCCATCGGTCGAGCCTGAATCGACGAGGATGATCTCCACATCCCCGAGCGTCTGCTGTCGAATCCCTTCGAGCAAACGTCCAATGTGCGTCTCTTCGTTATATGCACGGATGACGATGGAACAATTCATTGGCAAAACAGTTCATCCACATAGGCTTGCATCTCAGCAGTAAGCGGGTACCCACGTTCGGGCATTGCATTGAGATTCCTGCAAGCCTGTTGACTATAAAACAACACAGTATTGATGCGGGTGGACAATTCCTTCACCTGTTTCTCATTGCCTAGAAATGCATATGCCTGCAGGAACGGCATCCACTCGATCTGATCGTTGGGATGCAATTCAAGGCTTTGCGCTTCGTCTCCAAGGCGTGCAACTTCGTCCCAACTCCCCTGCTGGCGCGCGAGATCAGCTTTTTGGTAGTAATAACACCACTCATGCAGTGGCTCGCTACCAAAGATCACTTTCGTCGGCACAGGCATGTCTTTCTTTATAATGACAGTATCCAGTTTTGAATATGGGGCTACAACCATTACACGATGCTGATAATAAGCCGAAAGATCGGGAGAGTTACCGTTCAGCACACGTACACAAGAATCTCTATCCGCCTGTGTCAGGATGAGCACTTTATCGTACTCATTGATCACCAAAACGCCCCCTCTCTTTCGATACGAGTCCTCACCCCGTTCAGCAAGGATGCGCGACACCGTATAATCATTCAGGACAAGCGCCGGTAATTGGACTTGAAGGTCATTACTCGTATCTGGCTCAGGGTAATAAATATGATTGGCGGCGCCCCAGATAAAATAATCCTCCTGGATCGCCACATCGGGATACGTTACGGAAAGCGTCGTGCCGTTTTCGATCTGTGGAACACGCCAAGCCACCTGCCACCAGAAATTCTGGATCACTTCAGTATCTGATGCCGTTTTTACAGAGTTTCCATAATGCGTCAATACACTGATGGCGATCAACATACCAGCAAAAGAATTTCTGAGGCGTGCAGAAGAAAGTTGCTGAATAAATGCAGACAATAAAATGACCGCGCCGATGGAAGCGATCAATGTATAGCGGGAATAATCAGGCAAGACCACATGACGGTTAGCCGCAATTACGGGACCAAGTCCGCCAAGGATGGATAATACACCGACTATCGATTGTTCGCGCATCTCCCGTGGGCTTGAAACAGGTTCTGTTTCCGATTTGCCCCTTATCGACCAGATAAACAACACAGCCGCAAGGGCAGCCAGTCCAAACCCCATCAATTGATTCTGCAACCGCATGGGAAGCACAAACATCGAAAAAGGGATTACCCATGGAGCCAGCAACACATTGAAAAAGTCCTGCGCCAAATAGGTAAACCACCACAAGCCAGTTAATGGAGATGAAAATAATTGACCCAGTTGGGAACCAATATCAGTGGCTCTGCGTTCCGTTTCGAAAAGAAATATCCGCCAGAGCATAAAGGTAACGGGAATCAAGGAAAAGGGGATCCACTTCAGGATAATGGAACGAACCTTGTCCATGAACCTCAATTCGCCGGACCGCCACATCAAAACAGCAATACAAGAAAAGCGGAACACTTCAATGCCAATGTAGTATTCCATCTGGCTCAATGCCGCCAAGCCTGCAAAAATCGAAAGTATTATCCAAGCGATTTTCGCCACCTGCGTTTTTGACAATACAGCCTTCAATGTCAGTCCGATTGATAGTATTGCGAGGAACAATGCCGCAATGTGGGATTGATAATCGATCGCGTTGACCTGTGA